>JAZDIS010000215.1:0-17131 GCA_043804705.1 Pseudomonadota bacterium
CTCAAGGAGAATCAGGCGACGCGGTTTATTCCGGTCGTGATGGTAACCTGTCTCAACGAGAAGGCGATGCGGCTGAAAGGGATAGCCGCCGGCGCGGACGATTTTATCAACAAGCCCATCGATGCCACGGAGATCCTGTTGAGGACGCGCAATCTTCTGCTGGTGAAGCAGTACCACGACTTCCTCAAGGAACACGCCGGGATACTTGAACAGCAGGTCCGGCTGCGCACGGAAGAACTTGAAAAGGCCATTGCCGAACTCAAGTCGACCCAGCAACAGATGACGCAGCAGGAGAAGATGGCCATGGTCGGCCAGTTGACCGCGGGGATCGCCCATGAAATCAACAACCCCATCGGGTTCATCGCCAGCAATGTCGGGTCGTTCGGCAAGTATTGCGAGAAACTTTTGATATTTATCGAGGCGCAGCAGGAAGCGCTGCTTTCCGGACAGCCGGACCCGCGGCAGGCCGATCTGGTCCGGGAGCAGCGCAGTCAGCTCAAGATAGACTACATCATGAAGGACATCCCCGAGATGGTCGCGGAAACCCAGGAGGGAGTAGACCGCATAAAAAGCATCGTCAGGGATCTCAAGTGTTTCTCGCGCGTGGATGAATCGGAACAGAAGCTTTCGGATATCAACCAATGTCTGGAAAGCACCCTGAACATCGCCAAGAACGAATTGAAGTACAAGGCAAAGGTCCGGCGGGAGTATGGCGAGCTGCCGCAAATTCTCTGTTATCCGCAGCAGTTGAATCAGGTCTTCATGAACCTGCTGGTCAACGCGGCCCATGCCATCGACTCCCAAGGGGAGATCACGGTGCGGAGCCGGCACGCCGAGGGAAGGATATTCGTTTCGATCAGCGACACCGGGTGCGGTATCCCCGGACAACAACTTTCGCGCATCTTCGAACCGTTCTTCACAACCAAAGAGGCTGGGAAAGGGACGGGGTTGGGGCTCTCAATCAGCAACGAAATCGTCAGGAACCATGGCGGGGAGATCAGGGTCGAAAGCGAACCGGGCAAGGGAAGCACCTTTACCGTGTCCATTCCCGTGTCCCGGCCGAATTTACCGCAAAAGGCGGCGGAGCGGCAAGCCTGAGGCTTTCGGGCAACGGACGAAGAGGTCATATAAGAAAACCCAGCAAGAGCTGTTCTTGCTGGGTTTATAGCCACACCGGAAAATTAAGCGGATTCAGAACGGAACGTCGTCGCCCATGACCGGCTCGGGAAAAGGCTGGTCGTCGTACTGCCGGGACTGCCCGGAATCGCCGCCGCTGCCGCGGGGGGAGAGCATCTTCATCTCCCGGGCCACGATCTCGGTGGTGTATTTGGTGTTGCCGTCCTTGTCATCCCATTTGCGGGTTTGCAATCTTCCTTCGATGAAAACCTTGGAACCCTTTGACAGGTATTCGCCGCAAATCTCGCCCAGACGGCCAAAGGCCACGATCCGGTGCCATTCGGTCAATTCTTCCTTGGTGCCGTCCTGTTTTTTCCAGGTTTCCGTGGTGGCGACATTGAAGCTGGCGATGGCGGCCCCTGCCTGCGAGTAACGCACTTCCGGGTCTTTGCCGAGGTTGCCGATGAGGATGACTTTGTTGACCATTTCTTCTCCTTATATTCTTGATCGGGTTTGCAAAAAAAATGAGGCGCTGTACTGATGGACGCCCATCATAACGGCTATTTCCCGCGTCCGCACCAACCTTTTCCATGTTCGGTTTATCCGCAGCCTTCAGGGTATGGCCGCCGGGAAACGATATATCATAGTAAGGATGGCCTTAGTAAAAATCAACACCCAAAAGGGGACGGCCCGGAATAGAAGCCGTACTCAGGGCTGGCCGCATTTTGTCCGGGCGGCCAGATCGAGCATGGCGGGCAAGCCGCCCCTTTCTTCCGGGGTGAAGCCGAAAACGTCCTGCCAGATTTCGTCGCTCTCCATGCAGAAATAGAGACAGGTATCCGGGTCCAGATAGCGGGAAAGATGATGCGCCATGTGTCGGTACATCTCCGTGCGTAGCGCTCGGAAGTAGCGGAATTTATTGTCCAACCCCAGGACAAACTCTTCCTGGAAAAAACGGGATCTGGGAAACCGTCCGGTGGCAATGCCTTTCAGGGCGGGGAGAAAACGCAGCGCCCCCATGCTGATCCAGACGATGCTTGCCGCCGGAACCGCGGCGAAGAGACGGTCGATCGTCTCTTTGTAGCCGGTTTCCCAGCCGGGGTGATAGATGAGCGGATCAAAATGAAAGGCCAGTTTGTAGCCCCAGGCGGCGCACTGGGCAGCGGCGGCCAGCCGCTGGTCCAGGGTGGCGGTGCGCAGCTCTTCTTTTGCCATGATTTCCGTGCTGTTGAGCGACCAGGCCATGATGGTGCGCCCGCCATGCTCGCAGTCCTTCAGGTTATCAAGGGCCACGGCCTTTGATTTCAGCTCAAGCACCGCGTTGGGCTGATTTCTGAAGAACTCAATGAGGATTCGGCTCAATCCCGTGACCCGGTCCAGGGCCATGCTGTCGGTGAACTCGCCGGTGCCGATGCGCCGGAAGGTCTGCGGGGCCTCGGCAAAGGTGGTGGTGAGTTCGGCCAGCAGATCATCGGTATTTACAAAAAAAGAAAGCCAGGGGTTGTTGAGATAGGCTTGCAGGATGCAGTACACGCAGTCCATGGGGCAGTTCATCCCGACATTGAGAACCTGATAGTCGCAACAGCGGTATTCCCTGGTCGCGGGGCAGGGCTTGAGAAAGCGGCCTCGGTTTTTGCAGAGAACAAGATGCTTCTTTCCGCTGGTAAGGCTTTGGGGGCCGGTAATGGCGGCGGAAAGGTCTGGGCCGGAACGTGCCGGGATGATCCGCACATCCCGGCCTGGAAGATTGGCCAGGATATTTGTGGTGAGGGGCAGGTTCCGGCAGTCCTCCTCCACATACACATGCTGGATAATACTGGCCGGATCAAGGTTGGCGGTATGGGGCATGGCGTTTGGCTTCCCTGGTTGCGTTTTGGTTGCGGCACCATACCGTAAAGAATCGGGTCGGCCAATGAGAAAATTCTTGACCCCGGGCAGGGAATTACACTACCATTTTCTAGGTGTTTGTACCTAGCCTTGTTGCGCTTGACATGTGACGGGCTTTTGTGGTGCAATGATGGGCAATCTTTTGAAGTTCCGCTGTTATTGGCAAAGGGCATGATACTCCATACACGCAAAAGAGGCGAACGATGAAAGAGCAGGATTTTGCCAGGGTCAGGGAACGTCTGAACGGGATATCGCGTCGTGATTTTATGAAGTTCTGCACGGTTATGGCTGCAGGCCTGGGGCTTCCCCTTGAGGTCGCGCCCCAGATCGCGGCGGCGGTCATGGCTCCGCAACGCCCTCCGGTGATCTGGCTTTCCGGTTCGGCCTGCACCGGCTGCACCGAATCGTTGTTGCGTCCCTCCCATCCCTCCCTTGAGCACCTTATTCTTGATCTCATCTCCCTTGATTATAACGAAACCCTCAACGCCGGGGCCGGGCACCAGGCGGAAGCAGCCTTGCAGTCCTCGATTCAGAAGAATGCCGGCAATTTCATCCTGGTGGTGGAAGGGGCCATTCCCGTAAAGGATGGCGGGGTGTACTGCATGATCGGCGGCAAGCCTTTCAGCGAAATCGTGCGCGATACCGCGGCCAAGGCTGCCGCTGTAATCGCCATCGGGTCGTGCGCTTCCTGGGGCGGGGTTGCCGCGGCAAAGCCGAACCCCACCGGCGCCATGGGTGCGCCCGAGTTTCTCAAGGGTAAGACCGTGGTGACAATCCCTGGATGTCCACCCAATGCCTATAATTTTCTTTCCACCGTGATCCACTTCCTGACCTTTAAGAAACTGCCTGCCCTGGATGACAAAGGCAGGCCGAAATTCGCCTATGGCCGCCTCATCCACGAGAACTGCGAGCGCAGGCCCCATTTTGACGCGGGCCGTTTTGCCCTCAGATTCGGCGACGAGGGGCACCGGAAAGGCTATTGCCTGTTCAAGCTCGGCTGCAAGGGGCCGATGACCTTTGCCAACTGCCCGGCCGTCCTGTTTAACGATGTCGGCCCCGGCGCCTGGCCGGTGGGCAGCGGGCATCCCTGCTTCGGCTGCACCGAGGAAGGGGTGGGTTTTCATCTCCCGCTCCACGCCCAGGCTGACCTGAAGTACATCACCCCCGGGGCCGCGTATCCGCACATCGTCACCGAGCGGGGGGAAGGCGCCTCGGTGGGCGCGGTGGCCTTGGCCGCCGGGGTGGCCGGGGTGGCGTTGGGGGCCGGGCTGGCGGTGGCCAAGAACCTTGGCAAGACCGGGAAAGGGTCTTCGTCAGAGGGAGAATAGGGTATGAAGATACGACGCAGGGATTTTTTAAAAGGGGTCGCGGCCGGCACCCTGTTGCTTGCCGCCGAGCAAAACCCGGCCCAGGCCAAACGGGCCAGGAAGGATCTTCCCCCCAACGCTGTTGGTATCCTGTACGACTCCACCCTCTGTGTCGGCTGCAAGGTCTGTGAGCATGCCTGCAAACAGGCCAACAACAAGCCGGCGGAACACACCAGACCCAACGAGCCGATGTGGGACGATCCCCAGGATCTGTCCGCCAAAACCCTGAACATCATCAAGCGCTACGGCGTTGATGGGCAAAAAGACTCGGTCGCTGGTTTTGCCTTCATCAAGCGGCACTGCATGCACTGCCTTGATCCTGCCTGCGTTTCGGCCTGTCCTGTCTCGGCGCTGGTTAAGAATTCCGAGAGCGGGGTGGTGACGTACAACAAAAAGGCCTGCATCGGCTGCCGTTACTGCCAGGTGGCCTGCCCGTACAATATTCCCAAATTTGAGTGGGATTCGCCCTTTCCTGAGATTGTCAAATGCCAGCTGTGCTCCCATCTTTTGGCCAAGGGCGGGATTTCCGCCTGCTGCGCCGCCTGCCCCACCGGGGCCTCCCTGTTCGGACCGGTGGAAAAACTGCGGCTCGAGGCCAAGCGGCGGCTGGCCATGGAGCCCGGAGAGTATTACGATTTTCCGGTGGCCAATATCGATTCCAGCGAGGTGCAGCAGCACCGGGCCGGCGGGTACGTCAAGCATGTGTACGGTGAGCGGGAGCTCGGCGGCTCCCAGGTTCTCTATCTGGCCGGGGTGCCCTTTGCCTCGCTCGGCCTGCCCGATCTGCCCGAGGATTCCTACGTGGCCCTGGCGGACGGCATCCAGTATGCCATTTACAAGGGCATGGTCTATCCTCTCGTGGTCTTGGGCGGCCTGATCTATATCATCCGGAACAGGGAAGACAAAAAAGAGTAGGGGCGCAAGCCCTGGCTTTTCACGGAAAGGAGTGTTCCCATGCAGGAAAGACAAGCATTAGGAGGCAGGGTGCTGACTGTGCCCTTCAAGGTGTGCGCTGCCATCGTACTCATAGGCCTTTTTTTCATCGGCAAGCGTTTTATCTTTGGTATCGGTTCGGTTACCAACATGAACGACGGCTATCCCTGGGGGATCTGGATCGCCTACGACGTGGTGGTGGGTACGGCCCTGGCCTGCGCCGGGTATTCCATCGCCTTGATCGTCTATGTGTTCAACAAGGGGGAATACTCGCCTCTGGTGCGGCCTGCCCTGATGACCAGCATGTTCGGTTACACCCTGGCGGGAATCTCGGTTATCTTCGACATCGGCCGTTATTGGCAGGCTTACAACATCTTCCTGCCCTGGCTCAGCAACCTGCATTCGGTCATGTTCGAGGTTGCCCTGTGCATCGGCACCTATATTCTGGTGCTGTGGATGGAGTTTGCCCCGGTTCTGCTGGATAAGTTCAAGGCAGACCAGTTAAAGGTCAGGCTCAACCGGATCATCTTCGTCTTCATCGCCCTGGGCATCCTCCTGCCCACCATGCACCAATCCTCGCTGGGCACCATGATGCTCATGGCCGGACACAAGCTTTCCCCCCTCTGGTGGAGCGGATTTCTGCCCCTGCTCTTTCTCATCACCGCCGTGGTCATCGGCTATGCCGCAGTGATTTTTGAGTCCCTCGTCGCCGCCATTGCCTTCAAGCGGCCCATGGAGATGCACCTGTTGAGCAAGATCTCGGCGCTCATGCCCTGGCTGCTCGGTCTCTATCTGGTGGTCCGCATCGAGGACGTGAACCTGCGCGGCTATCTGCCCCTGGCCTTTGACGGAGGACTCCTGGGCAACCTCTTTCTCCTGGAAAACCTGTTGTTCCTTGCCGCCCTGCTGATTCTGGCCTATCCCAACAACCGGCAGAGTCCGAGACTGCTGTTCATCGCTTCCTGCGCCATGCTGTTTGGGGGGAGCATGTACCGGTTCAATACCTATATCGTCGGCTTTGATCCCGGCACCGGCTGGCGATATTTTCCCTCGGTGCCGGAACTGTTCATCACCTTCGGCATTATTGCCGCGGAAGTAATGGCCTACCTGTGGTTTGTAAAGACTTTGCCGGTATTACCTCGGCTTAAAAAAGCATAATGCATATTGGAAAGGTAAACTCTAGCTCAGGGCCGGAAAGGTTCCGTAAACTACGAAACGTAACTGTTCAGCAGTGCCGCAGATGCGCGAAAGAGGTCTGCGAAGTGTGCTATTGCACACGAGCAGGCCGATGACAGCTAAGCGAGCGCAGCGAGACTGCGAAGCAAGATGCGGTGCTGCTGGACAGTTACACCTGAAGGAGATTGTTCATGGCTAAGAGAATCGTCGTTGATCCCATCACCAGAATCGAAGGGCATCTCCGGATTGATTGCGAGATTGACAATGGCCGGGTGACCAAGGCCTGGTCCTCCGGCCAGATGTGGCGCGGAATCGAGCTGATCCTCCAGGGCCGCGATCCGCGCGATGCCTGGGTGTTCACCCAGCGGATCTGCGGGGTCTGCACCACGGTGCACGCCATTGCCTCGGTGCGGGCCGTGGAAAACGCCCTGGGTCTGGAGGTGCCGCTCAATGCCCAGTACATCCGGAACATGATGATCGGCGCCCACGGGATCTTTGATCATATCGTCCATTTTTATCACCTCTCCGCTCTGGACTGGGTGGATATCGTTTCCGCCCTCAAGGGCAGTCCCAAGGCGGCCTCAGCCCTTGGCCAGCAGCTTTCTCCCTGGCCCCACAACAGCGAGCAGGAAATCAAGGCGGTGCAGGAAAGGCTGAAAGGCTTTGTCGGCACCGGCCAGCTCGGGATTTTTGCCAGCGGTTACTGGGGCCACCCGGCCATGAAACTCTCCCCGGATGTCAATCTGCTTGCCGCCACCCATTATTTTCAGGCCCTGGACTACCAGCGCCGGATCAACAAGGTGGTGGCCATTCTCGGCAGCAAGACCCCGCATATCCAGAACCTGGCCGTGGGCGGGGTGGCCAACCCCATTAACCCGGACAGCCAGTCCACCCTGACCATCGAACGGCTCTACTATATCAAGACCCTGATCGACGAGATCGGGGATTTTATCAAGAATGTTTACATGGTAGATGTCGCGGCCATAGGCGCTTTTTATGCGGACTGGACCAAGTACGGGGCCGGGGTGACCAATTATCTCTCGGTGCCGGATATGCCCCTGGACACCAAAGGGACGGCGTTTGATCTTCCCGGCGGCTACATCGCCGATGGCAAGGTGGGAACGTTCAAGCCGATCACCGGGTTCAACGACGATTTCTTCAAGCAGGGGGTCAAGGAGGGGATTAAGCATTCCTGGTACAAGGGAGACTGGGACCGGCATCCCTGGGAGGAGGAGACCGTGCCCCAGCACACCGATTTTCAGGACAACGGCAAATATTCCTGGGTCAAATCCCCGACCTTTAACGGCAAACCGGCCCAGGTCGGGCCGTTGGCCAACGTCTTGTGCATGTACGCGGCAGGGCACGCCCCGACCAAGACATACACCGACGGCCTTTTGCAAACAGTGAGCAAGCTGGCCGGGGCCAAGGCCGGGATCGAGGCCCTCCATTCCACCATCGGCCGGCATGCCGCCCGGGCGGTGCGCTGTGCCGTGCTGCACGATTCCCTGCTTGGCCAGTGGCAGGCCCTGATGGACAACATCGGCAGGGGGGATTATACAACCTTCAACCAGCCGGTGTTCCCGAAAGGCGAACAGCGCGGGGTCGGTTTTCATGAGGCGCCGCGCGGGGTGTTGTCCCATTGGGTCGTGATCCAGGACGGCAAGATCAAGAATTATCAGTGCGTGGTCCCGTCCACCTGGAACGCCGGTCCCAGAAACAATAAAGACGCGCTTGGTCCATACGAGGCCTCGCTGGTCGGTAATCCGGTGGCTGATCCGGAAAAACCCCTCGAGGTGTTGCGCACGGTCCATTCCTTTGACCCGTGCCTTGCTTGTGCCATCCATCTTCTGGACCCCCAGAGCCGGGAAATCGTCACGGTCAGGACCACTGCATAAGATTGTTGCTTTGACTATTCATTGAAAACAGGCCGTCCCGCTTGTCGGGACGGCCTGTTTTATAAGGAGGAAGGCATGCCGCTTAATATTTTGGTGCTCGGCGTGGGGAACGTGTTGCTCACCGACGAGGGGGCGGGGGTACGAGCGGTGGAACAGCTCCAGCACCAGTATCTTTTTCCTCCCCGGGTGGAGCTGATCGATGGCGGCACCATGGGGCTTGACCTTCTGGGATATCTGGATGATAAAACCCATCTGTTTATTGTGGATGCAATCCTCTCGAATCAACCCCCCGGTTCGGTGGTCATTGAAAAATTGCTCGACCCTCCCGCTTATTTCCGGCAGAAAATTTCCCCGCACCAGATCGGTCTTTCCGAGCTTCTGGCGGTTGCCGCCATGCAGAATTGCCTGCCCCCCGCCATCACCCTTTTCGGTATTGTTCCCCTTGATCTGTCCACCGGCATGGAGATGTCCCCGCCGGTCACCGTTGCGGTCAGCCAAGTGGTCCTGGCCGTGGTGGAAGAACTCGGCTTGTTGGGGATCGAGGTGGGCTCGACAAGCCGTTGATTTGCCCTCCATGGTTGCCGGGTTGATTTCTGCCCGCGCCTTGTCTTGAAAAAACTTGATCCAGACCGGCAAATAGTATTGTATAAAAACTCTGCCTGTATCCTGATGCGGCACGGTCATGGCAGGCAAGGCGGTGTTGCGTGCTCCGGAGGAATTGGGCGCGCCTGGTTTTTTTAAGGAGAAAGGATGGCGAAGATCGGTGTTTTTGTGGCGGATGATCATTCCATCGTCAGGGAGGGGCTACGGCAGATGCTTGCCAGAAGCAATACCCTTCAGCTGGTGGGCGAGGCGGCGGACGGTGATTCCGCTGTCAAGGAGATCCGGAAGTTGCAGCCGGACGTGGCGATCTTGGATATCTCCATGCCCATGGTCAGCGGTCTTGAATGCATCCCGCTGGTCAAAAACGATTCCCCCGGCACGGCAATCCTGATCCTGTCCATGTTTGCCCGCGAGATGTATGTGCATCAAGCTCTGGCCGCCGGAGCCCATGGCTATGTTTTGAAAACCGCCCCGTGGAATGAGGTTCTTGAGGCGGTGCAGATGGTGGCGCAGGGCAAATATTTTCTGAGCAGGGAAATAAATTCCGAGCTCATCCGCGGGTACCTCAATAATGAGGAGCAAAAATCCGCCGAGTCGAGCAGGTACGATCTGCTGTCCGCACGGGAACAGCAGATATTCAGGCTGGTCATTGAGGGTAATCCCACCAGAAATATAGCCGAACTTTTGTGCCTCAGCCCAAAAACCGTGGAAAAGCACCGATCAAACATCAGTAAAAAGCTCGGAATGAGTGAGCCCCTGGCCATGCTGAAGTTTGCCATGAAGATCGGGGTGGCCGACCCGGACCTCTGGCCTGATTCATAAAAAGACAGGGGGGGCCGCTCTTGCCTGGAAGAAACTCCGGGCATCGTGTATCATCGATTCATGCATGAGATGTCGATTGCTGTAAGCATTGTTGAACTTGTTTCCGAAAAGGCCCAGGCCGCCGGGGCGCGGAAGGTCACGACCATCGAGCTTGAGGTCGGCAGACTTTCCGGCCTGATGGCGGAGGCCCTTGCCTTCTGTTTTGAGGCGGTGGCCCGAAACACCCCGGCGGAAGGGGCCGAGCTTCTGATTCGGGAAATCGACGGGTGCGGCAGCTGTCTGGCCTGCGGTCACTCCTTTCTCGTGGATTCTCTGCTCGCCCAGTGCCCGCAATGCGGCGGGTATGCAGTGGAGACCATACAGGGCAGGGAATTGAAGGTTATCTCCCTCACCGTTGACGAATAAAACGAAGAATAGGTGGAGCCATGTGTGATTCCTGCGGCTGTAGTCAGCCGGAGAACAGCGTAACCATCACGAGGTTGGGGCAGGCTGGGGCCGGCCCGGCCACGGCAGGCCACCACCATCATCCGCGCCAAGGCCGGCTCGTGGAGGTGCGGGAGGCGGTGCTGGGGAAAAACGACGGGATTGCCGCGCATAACCGGGAGTTTTTCAGGGAAAGGCGGATTGTGGCGCTCAATCTGGTCAGCTCTCCCGGTTCGGGAAAGACCACCATCCTGGAACGGACCATCCGGGAATTGCGGGATAAGATCCCCATGGCGGTGATCGAAGGGGATCAGCAGACCATGCTCGATGCCGAACGGATCGAGGCCACCGGAGTGCCCGTGGTGCAGGTGAACACCGGGGCCGGGTGCCATCTTGACGCGGACATGGTGCATCAGGCGCTGCACCAGATGGAGTTGGCGGAAAACTCCCTGCTTTTTATCGAAAATGTCGGCAATCTGGTCTGCCCGGCCATGTTTGATCTGGGTGAAGCGGCCAAGGTCGTGATCATCAGCGTCACCGAGGGGGAGGACAAGCCCCTCAAGTATCCGGCCATGTTCGATGCGGCCAGCCTGTGTCTGATCAACAAGACCGACCTTCTCCCCCATGTGGATTTCGATGTGGCCCGCTGCCGGGAATATGCGCTGCGGGTGAATCACCATCTGGATTTTTTTGAAATCTCCGCCAGGACCGGTGAGGGCCTGCCTGCTTGGCTGGCCTGGCTGCGCAGGCAAATCTGAAGGATTTAATGCCAAGCGACGAGCGCTGGAAGATATCTGTCGGCGGCATTGTTCAGGGCGTCGGCTTCCGGCCCTTTGTCTACCGGCTGGCCAGGGAGCACGTCCTGGCCGGCTTTGTGGCCAACACCCCGGAGGGGGTTGCCATTGAGGCAGAGGGGCAGGCTGCGCAACTTCAGGATTTTCTTGTTGCCCTGCGGAAAGAGGCGCCCCCCCTGGCTCAGGTCGGCGAGATCACTTCCGCCCCCATCCCTCTGTGCCATGCTGGCGAATTTATCCTCCGCCATTCCGCGGCCTCCGGCCCGGTTTCCACCCTGATCTCCCCCGATGTCGCGGTGTGCGAGGCCTGCCTGGCCGAGTTCTCCGATCCTGCCGACCGGAGGTTTCGCTATCCCTTCATCAATTGCACCAACTGCGGCCCCCGCTATACCATTGTTCAGCGCATCCCCTACGACCGCGCCCATACGACCATGCGCGATTTTACCATGTGCGCCGCCTGCCGGCGGGAATACGATGATCCCGCGAACCGGCGGTTTCATGCCCAGCCCAATTGCTGTTCCGATTGCGGGCCGCAGCTCATTCTGGTTGAGGCGGGCGGGCATCAGGCGGCCGAACGGGATGCGGCGTTCGGCGAGGCGGTCCGGCGGCTGGCGGCAGGCGAGATCGTGGCGGTCAAGGGGATTGGCGGTTTCCATCTGGCGGTGGATGCGGCCAATGCTCAGGCGGTAAGGCGTCTGCGCCAAAGGAAGGGGAGGGAGGCCAAGCCTCTGGCGGTCATGGTTCCCGATCTGGCAGCGGCTCGGAGGATTTGTCTGCTGGAGGCGTTGGAAGAGCTGGCCCTTATCAGCCAGGAACGGCCCATTGTTCTGGCGGCCAAAAAAGAGGGGCATGGCTTGGCGGAAGAGGTTGCGCCGGGATACGACCAATTTGGCCTCATGTTGCCCTATGCGCCGCTCCACTATCTTCTCTTGCAGGGGGAGGTGCGGGCCTTGGTCATGACCAGCGGTAACCGCAGCGACGAGCCGATCTGCATCGAGAACAACGAGGCCGTGCAGCGTCTGGCCGGGATCGCTGACTGTTTTCTTATGCATGACCGGGGTATTCACCTGCCCTGCGACGATTCGGTGGTCGGACTCCAGGCCGGAATGATCCGTCAGGTACGGCGCAGCCGGGGATTTGCCCCGAAACCCATCGGTCTTGCGGAGGTCGGGGGCATGGTTCTCGGGGTGGGGGCGGAGCTCAAAAATACCGTTTGTCTGCTGAAAGGAAAACAGGCCTTTTGCAGCCAGCACATCGGGGATCTGAAAAATCTGGAGGCGTACCGGGTTTTTCAGCAGAGCATTGGTCAGCTGGCCGCTCTTTTTGAAATCAGCCCGGCCCTGATAGCGCATGACCTGCATCCCCAGTATCTCTCCAGCCGCTGGGCCAAGGAGCAGGATGTGCCCACCCTGGCCGTGCAGCATCACCATGCCCATCTGGCTGCCTGTCTGGCGGAGAACCGGCAGGAGGGCCCGGCCATCGGCATTATTCTTGATGGAGCAGGGTACGGGGTGGACCAGACCATCTGGGGCGGCGAGGTCTTGCTGGGGGATGCCTGCGGCTACCAGCGGTTTTCCGCCTTGGAAGCCTTGCCCCTGCCGGGAGGTGATGCCGCGGTCCAGGCTCCCTGGCGAACCGCGCTGAGTTATCTCCATGCCGCTTTTGGCGCGGATTTGCCGGAGCTGCCTTTTATGACGGGCCATGAATGCGGGGTGATTCTGGCCATGGTGGACAAGGGGGTGAACTCTCCTCTTACCAGCAGCTGCGGCAGGCTCTTTGATGCGGTGGCCGCCATGAGCGGGGGCAGGCAGACCATCCGGTATGAGGCACAGGCCGCCATCGAGCTGATGCAGACGGCAGGCAGGCTTGGCGAAGAGGTTTTTCCCTGCGAAGTCTACGCGGAAGATGATATGTTGAAAATCTCGGTGCGTTCCTTGATCCGGGCGGTGGCGCAAGCCGTGCGGAGCGGCATGGCGCGAAGCGAAGTCAGCCGCAGGTTCCATGCCGGACTGGTTGCGGCCTTTACTCGGGTGGCCGAAGAGGCGCGAAGCCGGGAAAAAATCAAGACCGTGGCCTTGAGCGGCGGTGTTTTTCAGAACTGGCTGCTCCTGGAGGGACTGGTTGGTTCTCTGGGGCGGTCCGGGTTTCAGGTATTGGTCCATAAAGAGCTGCCCTGCAATGATGCATGCATTTCCTTGGGGCAGGCTGTGATCGGCCGCGAGGCGTTAAAGAAAAGGTGACGGTATGTGTTTGGCGATTCCCGGCAAGGTGGTGGAGATATTTCAGGAAAACGGCCTGACCATGGGGCATGTGGATTACAGCGGCACGGTCAACAAGATCTGTCTCGAGTATGTGCCGGAGATCGCGGTGGGGCAGTACACCGTGGTGCATGCCGGCTTTGCTCTCTCGGTGCTGGACGAGGAAGAGGCGCGGCTGAGTTTCGCGGCCTGGCAGGAACTGGTTCAGGCCGTGGCGGCCCAGGGCACGGATATCTTTGGCCGGCCCCTTGGTAATCGGTAAAGGTGTTCCCTATGGAGAAAAACCCGCTCTTCGCGTGCCTCGGCAAACACGAAATTTTCAAGCCGGTCCAAACTTACCCGCCGATGACGGTGAGCGAGTTGGCCAGTGGCAAAGGGGAATGACCATGGCGAAAATCAACATGAAAGACGCAGCAAGACCGCCATATGTCTATTGAATACGAGGGGTTGGGATTAAATTATGGCGGATTCGCCACAGTTGGAAACGGGGGGTTCTGGTGAGCAAGAATAGCCAGATTGTTGTGTTAAATGAAACCGTCCGCATCCAGAGAATGGATCAGGATGATTATATTTCGCTGACGGATATCGCCAAGTTCAAGAATGCCGATGATCCGAGGTTTGTCATTCAGAACTGGATGCGTACGCGTTCATCCATCGAATTCCTGGGTATTTGGGAGCTGCTGAATAATTCGGACTTTAACCGTGTCGAATTCGATACGGTTAGAAATCAATCTGGCAGCAATGCATTTGTGATGACACCCTCAAATGGACTGATTTGACCGGCGCCATCAAGGCCAACCTGATTCCGCCGCGACTGACGCCGCAACAGATCAACCTCATCTACGCCAGCGAGGCGGACTTGCTTAACATGGCGCTGTTCGGCAAAACCGCGAAACAATGGCGTGATGAAAACCCCTCTCGCCGTGGCAACATCCGCGATGAGGCCAATGCTTCGCAACTGGTGTGCCTGGCCAATCTGGAAACGCTGAACGCACATTTCATCCATCAGGGGCTGGCGCAGGCAGAACGGCTGAAACTGCTGAACCAGACCGCCATCCAGCAAATGAAGCTGCTGTTGGCGGATGCGGGCGTACGGCGACTTGAAGGGAAACAGACATGAGCGGGAGGGCAGAAGCCATGAACGACCAAGCTGGATTTTCGTTCCCCAGCCGCAACCAGGATGTGTTGACCGGTGATGACGGTATCCCCTTTGACGAGAAGATGAGCGCCCTCACCACCAAACTGGCGAAGCAGTTTGCCAGGGGCAGCGAACTGGAGAAGAGCATCCGCGAAAACTTGAAGGGGATTGGCTATGAGTTCTGATCTGGTCTTTTACGGCGGCCTCCTGGCCGGGATCAAGACTCGAATCCGTCAGGCTCAGACCAGGGCGGCCCTGTCCGCCAATGCCGAGATGATCGCCATGTATTGGGACATCGGCCGGATGATTCACCAGCGCCAGCAGATGGAAGGTTGGGGAGCCGGGATCATCCCTCGTCTCGCTGCCGATCTTAAAAATGAGTTGCCTGAGGTCAAAGGGTTCTCCGAGCGAAATATCGGTTACATGATTCGCTTTGCCCGTGAATACGGGACCTCGCCAATTTTGCAACAGCCCGTTGCAAAATTGGGCGGCATGGGCAACCAGGGAGGAAAAGTGCCGCAAACTGTGGCACAATCGGCTGGAACAAATGATGTCGAAATCGGCCAACAGCCTGTTGGCCAAATTCCCTGGGGGCACAATATCCTGCTGATGGAGAAGGTCAAAGACCTTCCCACCCGCCTCTGGTATATGCGGCAGAGCCCGTAGGATGCGGTGAGGCACGAACCGCATCGCTCGCGTCCCCCAAACAATCAACAACCTTGGGAACCTATGGTTGAATATCGGCGGCCAAAGATCACTGGTGGCTCGTATTTTTTCACCGTCAACTGTGCTGAACGCCGGGGCAATCGGATTCTCGCGGAAAATATCGATGTGCTCCGGCAGTCGTTCCAGAAAGTAAAACGGGCGCATCCGTTCTCAATCGATGCCATTGTGGTTCTTCCAGAGCATCTCCATTGCATATTCACCTTGCCGCATGGAGACGCCGATTTCAAAACGAGGTGGGCATTGATCAAGGCCGGATTCTCCCGTGCTCTGCCGGCCACAGAAAGAAGATCATCGAGCCGGATGAACAGGGGAGAGCGGGGTGTTTGGCAGCGGCGCTATTGGGAACATTTGCTCCGGGATGAGATCGATTTTGAGCGCCATGTCGAGTATATTCATTGGAATCCGGTAAAGCACGGCTGGGTTGAGCAGGTTAAGGCATGGCCTTACTCGAGTTTCCATGATTACGTCAGGAAAGGTTTGTGTTCCGAGGATTGGGCGAGCGAACCGGACAGCGATGTTTGTGGTGGTGAATAACGCGAGCGGTGCACGATTGATGCGGTTCGTTCCTCACCGCATCCTACGGGCTGCTCATGGCCGGTAACGCATGAGAATATCGGGAAAACTTGATAACACGCATTTTGTGTGGTTATCATGTTAGCGATAAGCGCACCTGTACGAAAATCTGTGTCAATATTTTTTTGATTCCCGAAGTTATCGGATCAAACCAAATACTTACTGGTTGGGCAACTTTGATCCTATGAGCTAGCAAGAAAGACGAGCGTAGCGATCATTAATAAATAATGGAGCACAGATTATGACTTCTAAACCTGAAGGAGCCGGAGCCAGAGCCTGCTGGTTTGTCGGGTCCTCTTACGGTGGAACTAATGATCAAACACCCCGCTTTCTGCAGGAAGGCATTTGGGAGAATGGGTATCAGGATAAATACCTCGACGAGGTGAAGTCCATCCAGGTTGGGGACCGTATTGCGATCAAATCGTCCTATACGCGGAAACACGATCTGCTCTTTGATAACCGTGGCCAAACCGTTTCAGTCATGGCGATCAAAGCCATTGGCACGGTAAAAGAGAACCTAGGAGATGGCCGGACCTTAAAGGTTGACTGGAAACCCTTCGATCCGCCGCGTGAATGGTACTTCTATACCAATCGAAGCACGATCTGGCGCGTCTTGCCCGGCGACTGGACTACAGACGCCCTAATCGGATTTACGTTCGAGGAAAAGGCGCAGGACATCAACCGATTCCGCAACGCTCCCTACTGGCGAGAGCGTTTCGGCGATAGCTCCGTCGACAAACGCCGCTTCCACTGGACCCGCTTTTATGAGGCGGTGGCTGACAAGCTTCTCACCTTTAGAACCCGGCGTGACGAGCTGGTTTCCCAAATTCACGCTATAGCCAAGAAAGTCGACTGCATGTCGATTCTCAATGACCAATACCAAGAAAGCGTGCCGGGAGGCCCTCTGAAAGACATTTGCCCATTTACGGTCATGGGCATATTCAACCGGGGGATTACCGATGCCAATCGCAAAACCATAGCGAGCGAACTGGCCAGCCTGCTTGGTGTGTCAGAGCCTGTTCCCGACTCATTTGAAGGAATTCCTGTTCTCAATAATCAGAGGACATGGTTTTTTAGCTACAGCTACAAACGACAACCAGATGACATTGACACCCTCTGGGAAGCCTTCGCTCAGGCGATTGCTTTCGCGGAAGCGGATGATGCTGATGCTGATGCGCGGTCGGCATTTGTAGCTGCCTACGACAACGCGACGCTGCGCTGGGGTGTCGGATGGAACCTTACCATGGGGCTCTACTGGATTCGCCCTTGGAATTTCCCTACGCTTGATGGCCAGTCCCAGCGTTACATCGGCAAAAAACTCAATATCCAGATTGGCATGAACGGCCCCAAGGGGCGTTGCAATGCGAGTGATTATCTGGCGGTGTTGGATACCCTCGAAGCTCGCTTCCAAGAGGACGCT
>JAZDIS010000216.1:0-2932 GCA_043804705.1 Pseudomonadota bacterium
CCGGTACACCTCCCTGAATCGCTCCCGGTCCGGCTTGGCACCCAGCGCCCGGATGATCCGCCGGGATAACGGCCCGTGCGCCAGCATGGTCTCCACGGTCTGCCGGATATTGTGCCCGGCCTCGGCCAGCTCCGGGGTACACTCCGCAGCCAGCTCTTGCCAAAGCTCTCCCGCACGCATGGCCCCGTTTCCCCCTTTGCTGAACAGGGCAAGGTACCGGCGGTCAGTAAGCACCGTCTGTTCGCCATCCCGGATCGTGCCGCTGAAAATCTCCGCCATTCTCCCGGTCTCCGCCGCCTTCTGCTCCGCCAATCCGGACCACAGCTCTTCGCTCAAGCCTTTCAGCACCGCGCAGATCAGTACGGCCAGGGAGACATCGGCCCGCGGGCACTCCTGGATGTCCAGCACCCGGATCTCGATGGCGTTGCGGTCAAAACGGGCGATGGCCCCCCGGGAGTTGAGCCATTCCGCTTCCAGCACCCCGTCCGGATCAAGGGGCGCGATGTCGCGCCGCAGGCGCTGGTAGATCTGCCGTTCATACTCAGCCTCGCTGAACACCGGCTCCGGGATGACCTGACCGGTGATGAAGGGAATCCGCTGCTGGTTGAACCAGTAATAATTCAGCCGGGTATCCAGCCAGCCGGTGAGCGCGCCGTCCGCCGCGGGCGAGCTGGCGGCTATGGCTGGAAGGATGGGGAGCAGCACCCGGATCGCCGCGTGCAACCGGGCAAACTCATCATCCGTGCCAAAGCCCAGGTTGAGATGGGTGGACTGCAGGTTGGACCAGCCATGGCCCTGACAGTTGAAGATCCGGTTGTAGGTGTGGTAGATGTCCCGGTTGCCGTGGGGCCAGAGCAGGGTTTCGGTGTGGGGGTCCATCCAGGGATGCATGGCGGTGGGCAGAAGAATCGCCTCCTGGCTCGCCGCCTCCCGGCCGAGTTCCTCAACCTCTTTCTGAAGTTTTTCCGCCAGCATCGCCAGATTAGAAACCGGCTTGCTGTTCTTGATCTCGATCACATGCAGGGCCAGCTCGTTGGACCAGGCCATGATCCCCCGTTCCACCTCGTTGGTGATGGCGCCCGCAACTCGTTTCAGGATAGAGTCGGCAATGGGCGCCACATCCAGGGTGTCCTCGCGGACCAGCATGTATTCCAGTTCAAGGCCGAATTTCTGAAAAAGCCCGTCCCGGCTCATGCCCACAGACCTCCGCCCTTGCGCTCATCCACCCTGCGGGCGAAGACCCGCATCAGGCGCAGGTAGAGTTCGTCTTTCAGTACCTTGTCTTCCACGCCCGCATCGATATTGGGGTTGTCATTGATCTCGATGAGAAAGAAGCGGTTGCCGGCCTGCTTGATATCCACCCCGTAAAGGCCGTCGCCGATGAGGGCCGAAGCCTTGAGCGCCAGCTTGATCAGGCCGGGCGGGCAATGTTCCACCGGCAGGGTCTCGGCCTCGCCGTTGGTGAGCTTGCGACCGGCCTGGTCGCGTTTGATGATCTGCCAATGCTTCGGGGCCATGAAATACTTGCAGGCAAAAAGCGGCTGCCGGTCGAAGACCCCGACCCGCCAGTCAAAGGTGGTGGGCATGAATTCCTGGGCAATAATCAGCTCTGATTTCTGGAGCAGGGCCGGCAGCTCCCGGGCCAGCTCCGTCTCGTTATCCACCTTGACCACCCCTTGGGAAAAGGAGCTGTCCGGTTTTTTGAGCACACAGGGAAAGCCCAGCTCCGCGGCGAACTGTTGCCAGTTCCCCTGGTGGACGATGCGGGTCTTGGGGATGGGAATCCGGTGCCGGGTCAGGATCTCAGCCAGAAAAACCTTGTTGGTGCAGCGCAGAATGGATTCCGGGTCATCGATCACCACCAGGCCTTCGGCCACGGCCCTGCGGGCGAACCGGTAGGTGTGATGGATAACGCTGGTGGTTTCCCGGATGAACAGGGCGTCAAACTCAGCGAGCCTGCCGTAATCATCCTTTTCGATGAACTCCGTGGCAAAGCCCACGGACTCAGCCGCCTTGACCATGCGCTGCAGAGCCTTGGCGTTGGAGGGCGCTTCCGCCTCGGCCGGGTCGTGGAGGATGGCGAGATCGTAACGGGCGGTGCGCCGCCGGTGAAAACCGCGATGCCGTCCCTTGAAATACTCAGCTGCCATCTCCACGGCGAAGTCACGGTGATCAGGAGGAATATCATTGGCCGCAATGGGGGTGATGCCGGCCAGTTGCCATTTCCCTTCCTTGTCATTATGGCTGAAGCCTGCGCGCAGGAAGGGAGCTTGGAAGATCTTGAACAGCTGCTGGGCGAGTTTTTCGTGCCGCTTTGCCACATTATGGCCAAAATAGATGCTCACCACGAACTCCGGCGATTTTATCTGGCCCAGGCTCTGCTGGATGATCTGGTCCAGATCGTCCGAGGCGATGCGGATAATGGCCTGGGTTTTGAAATCCTGGATGGTGGCCACGTCCGGCAAGGGTTTGTGCCCCCTGGCCGCGGCCAGCAGCGAGACATAATAGCCCGTGCTCTGGTAGCGATAGGATTTACAGAGGTTGAACACCCTGGCCGAGGCCAGTCCCGCATAGGCAGTATCGGTAAGATAGGCGCGGGCCGGGACAATCTCCACCCCGCTGATGGCAAGGGGCCAGTCCTTGGGGTCGTTCACTACAATGAGAACCTTCATGCATGCACCGTATGATTCACCCGGCCATTGGATTTTTTCCTGGAGGGCTCAATGATGAGGAGGTTGGCGTCATAGGTGACGATGCCCAGCAGAATGGCACAGATCACCCTATCGATGGAGACCTCATACTTCTGGCCGGTGGCCATGGGGTTGGCCATGTACGGGTCGGCGATGGCCACCAGCCGGTCGGGCCGGTTGTAGCCGCAGAGCAGGACAAAATGGCCGGAGGGGTTGCCGCGCACATCGTCATCCGCGCAGAG
>JAZDIS010000217.1:0-4823 GCA_043804705.1 Pseudomonadota bacterium
ATAAGCTGCAGGCCATCGAGGATTTTGACGGTAAGGTCGTCAAGCCGATTTTTGAGGCGATGCTGGGTAGCGGCTATGATTTCCGCCTGGCCGTGGCCATGGATCATTGGACCCCGCTTGCTGTCAGAACACACAGCGCCGACCCGGTGCCGGTGGCTATTTATGATTCACGGGCAGGACAGCAGGGCAGCGGTTTGCCCTATGATGAGCAAAGTGCTGCCGTGGCAGGGGAGTTGCTGGCGGATGGCCGGCAGTTTTTCAAACGGGTTCTTGGGCGTGCCTGATGGCGGATAAGCCCCTTGAGATGCACGGGCCTTTGCATCATCATCGCTGTCGGGTGATTTACGGTGATACCGATTCCGGCGGGGTTGTGTACTACGCCAATTATCTGCGCTATTTTGAGGCGGCCCGTACGGAATTCATGCGGGAACGGGCGCTTTCCTATAAAGAGATCGAAGAGCAAGGGTTTATCTTGCCGGTGGTGGAATGCCAGGTACGGTATAAGGCCTCGGCGAAGTACGACGATCTGCTGCTGATTGAAACCTCTATTCTGGAGGTGAGGTCCCGAACCTGCCGTTTTAACTACCGGATTATCCGGGAAAATGACGGCAAAATGCTGGCCCAGGGATACACCGCCCATGCGGTTGTGGACCTCAACGGCAGATTGACCAAATTCCCGGCCATGGTGCTTGGAGCCTTGCGGGAACAGGCGGCGGACCTGTCTTAATCCCTTTATTTACCTTGACATTATCCCAATAAAGAGTATTATGTCGCAACTGACGCGGGGTGGAGCAGTTCGGTAGCTCGTCGGGCTCATAACCCGAAGGTCGTAGGTTCAAATCCTGCCCCCGCTACCATGTAAATTTTAAGGACTCGGCGTACTGCCGAGTCCTTTTTTTTGGTGCAGTGTCCTCGGTGGAAGTGTAAGCCGGATGCTGTTTTTGCAGATTCTTTGGGTAATCGGTAATAAGGGGAAATATGGCGGCAACCGTTGACGAAGTAACAATTAATTATGAAGAGGACGGGGTGGTTGTTGTCAAGGAAATCGAAAAGGTTATCCTGTCCAAGGGCGCCTGGGCGACCATTCTTTTCCGGTATCAGCAGTGGGATCCCAAAAAGAATGAATACAGCCCGGACCGGTATTCTATTCGTCGTTACCGCAAGGTGAACGGGGAATATACCCAGCAGTCCAAATTCAATATTTCCAGCCCTGATCAGGCGCAGAAAATTGTCGAGGCCTTGCAAGGCTGGTTGTGATAAAGAAGCGGGACACTTTGTGCAATCTGCAATGGAGGTGCGGGGTAATATCAAGAAATTGCCCCTCCTCCGCAGGTGTTACCTTATGGGTGGCTGTTTTTTTGTAAAAAAGCTATATATATTACTATGTCATTCTTGGTTTTCTTCGTACAGACGGGTTGAGAGCATGAATATTGCGATCACGATACAACGCATCGGCAGTAAAACGATGGCGCTTGTAGCCGCCATCCACCGTGTGCGCCCGACCACGTTTTTCTCTGAAAAGTTGCTGAATCTTTAGGCCAAGGGATGATTACTCCCCCTGTAAACGCCCCCAGACAGAAACGTGTTTCCTTCGTTGTTCTGCTGCTCGTCATCTTTCTTGGCTGGTGGTTTTTTCTCGTTTACCAGCGCCCGGTTTCCGCGCCCGAGGCTCCCCCCGTTCCGGTAACGGCGCGGGGAGATCTCGCAGCCGATGAGCAAAGCACCATTGCCCTGTTTCGTTCTGCCTCGCCGGCTGTTGTCTATATCACCAACATAGAGGTCCGGCGGAACATCTTCAGTCTCAACATCCATGAGATTCCCCAGGGAACAGGTTCCGGTTTTATCTGGGACAAGCAGGGGAGGGTGGTGACCAACTATCATGTCATCGAGTCGGCCAGCCGGGTCGAGGTTACCCTGGCGGATCGTTCAACCTGGCAGGCAACTCTGGTGGGCGTTGCTCCGGACAAGGATCTGGCGGTGCTGCAGATCTCGGCTCCGGCAGAAAAACTCACTCCGCTTCCTCTGGGGGAATCCCATAATCTGCTGGTGGGGCAGAAAGTTTTTGCCATCGGCAATCCTTTTGGTCTTGATTTGAGCCTTACCTCTGGCATCGTCAGCGCCTTAGGCCGGGAGATCCAATCGGCAACCGGCAGAACTATCCAGGGGGTTATACAGACGGACGCTGCCATCAACCCCGGCAATTCTGGAGGACCTCTCTTAGATAGTGCCGGACGTCTTATCGGGGTGAACACCGCCATCTACAGCCCTTCCGGAGGCAGCGCAGGCATCGGTTTTGCCGTGCCGGTGGACGCAGTGGCCAGTGTGATTCCGGAGATTATTCAGCATGGGCGGTTGATTCGCCCCGGGCTCGGTCTTTCTGTCGCGGATGATCAAATTGCCAGACGGGTAGGGGTGACAGGGGTGTTGGTCATGAATATCCAGCCTGGCAGTTCCGCCGAGGCTGCAGGATTGCGGGGAACACGCCGGATTCGCGGGGAAATAGTCTTCGGGGATGTCATCCTGGCTGTCGATGGGCGCAAGGTTTCTTCCTATGACGACTTGCGCAATGCCATGGATCGATATAAAGTCGGGGATACGGTTGCCCTGACCATCGAGCGGGAGAGCCGGCAGATGCAACTGCCAGTGGTACTGGAAGAGGTAGGATAGCCTTGTGACCTGGTGGACCCGTGCCCTTAAGAGTCTTATCTCCATAGACGAGCAGCGACTGGATCTGTTTCGGGTCTTTCCCGGAATAAGAAGGTTTTTGGCAGCCCGGCATCACTATGCCTATCTACGGACAGCCGGCGATATTCTTTTTGCCTTGGTGGTTATTTCCGGACTCTTCGGTCCCAGGGATGCGCGCAGCAATGTCGCAGTCTTTCTGTCTTGGGGCCTCATCTGGCCAAGCATTGTCCTGAGCTGGTTTTTCGTGGGACGGATGTGGTGCGGGATTTGCCCCTTCCCGGGGCTTGGCGTATTTTTGCAACGCCGGGGGATGACCCTATCCTTAAGCGTGCCGAAAATCCTGCAGAAATACGGCGTATACGCCTCGGTTATTCTGCTGGCTCTTATCATCTGGACCGAGGTTGTGGTCGGTCTTGACCGTTCGCCGGTCGGCACCTCCTGTTTCGTCTTGTCCATCGTTTTTGGCGCGGCCCTACTCTCGGTTCTTTTTTCCGGGCAGGCCTGGTGCAGGCATCTTTGCCCTCTTGGCCGCATCAGCGGCGCAGCGGCAACCCTTTCCATCACCGAGTTCCGGCCGGATCATGAAAAATGTCGCGGCTGTGAAACCTTTGCCTGCAAAAAAGGGGTTGGTGGCAAACAGGGCTGCCCGGTTTATCTGGGCGCCTATAATGTCCAGCATAATCTGCATTGTCTGGTCTGCGGCCACTGTCTGCCCTTCTGCGACCGGGACTCGCCGCAGCTGCTCTTGCGAAATCCCTATTCGGAGCTGATCCGCAACAAGGGCCGATACATCACCTGTTCTTATATCGTGCCGTTTCTTATAGGTTCTCAACTTGCCCGCTTCCTGCGAAAAAAGGAGATATACGGCCAGCTGGCCGCCTTTTCCGGATGGCCGGATGCGGTTCTTTTCAGCCTGCTGCTGTTGATCTGCTTTGGTCTGAGCCTGACGATCATCCGTTTCGGTGCCCATCTATTCGGGATCAATGAAGACCCTCTGTTCGGCAAGTTTTCGCCCATGGTCCCGATCCTGATTCCCATGGCCTTCACCGGGGAGCTCGTTTACCGGTTGGGATATTTTGCGGCGGGGGTTGGCGATTTCATCCCCACCTTCGGGCGTCAGATTGGCGTGGCCTTTCTGGAGAGATTCTTTTTTACCATCCCGGATTTTCCGGTTCAGATTCTCTCCGCGTTCTTCATGCTCAACGGCGCCATCGCCGGGTGTTACATACTCTGGCAGTTTTGTCTCAATGATTTCGAGGGTCACGTCCGTTTTCGGAATTTTCTCGGGATCAATCTACTCATTGTCGCTCTGCTTTTTTTCTATCTGACTGTTATTTTTTAGTAAGTTAGAAATTATTTTCTGCGTTTTTTGGGCAGAAAATAATTTCGTTAACGCACTTATCCCGTTTATCGTGGTTAGGAGCCGTTACGAAATAATCATCGTCGGCAACATTGCGGCAGTGACCATTTCAGTGCGGCACCGGATGCCGGATTTTTAATGACGGTTTAGTTGGGACTGGGTCAGGAAGGAGAGGCGTTTGCGTTTGGCAAATTCCCGCATGTCTGTGGCCCGATCCGATTCATCAATGATCTCCCTGCCCACGATTTCTTCTATGATATCCTCAAGGCTGACAACGCCTGTGACCGAGCCGTATTCATCAACCACCACAAAAAGATGTTGGCGGTGTTCAAAAAACTCGAGCATAACCGCAGTCAGCCGTCCTGTTTCCGGGACAAAATGCGCAGGCTGCATGAATTCCCGCAGGGTTTTCTCTTCGGCTCCCTGAGCCGCCCAGCTGAACAGGTCCTTGCGGAGGATAATGCCGACTACCTCGTCCGTGTTCTTTTCATAAACCGGAATTCTGCTGTGCATATTGAGCATCTCGTTGGCTTGCATGGCCTTGGTCACGGTCAGGTTGGCATCGAGCATGAACGTGACGGTGATAGGGGTCATGATCTGGCGAACGGTTTTATCCTTCAGGTCAAGGATGTTGGTGATGACCCGGCGTTCCTGCAGGCTTATCTCTCCGGATTTATGACTCTGTCTGGCCAGGGCCTGGATTTCCTGGGCCGAGACCAGGAGGCCGTCGTCCTTGGCCGGGAGAAGTCTGGTGATGGCCTGAATTACCAGGATGAAC
>JAZDIS010000218.1:0-3240 GCA_043804705.1 Pseudomonadota bacterium
CCTGCACGGCTTTGTCTTTTTTCCCGGCATGGGTTTTCCGATGAATATCCTGCATCCGGCCTCGCAGAAGCTTATAGACGAGGCAATTCTGAAAGACCGTCTGGTCGCCATTGTCAGTCACCGGGAGCCTGCCGAGGAGAAACAGGAACGGGTTGAGCCCCAGCACCTGTACAAGATAGGGGTGCTGGGCTACATCCACAAACTGGTCAAGGTCAGGGAGGGCGGCGGGTATCAGGTTCTGATCAGCGCCGTCAAAAAACTGGAGCTTGTGGAGTTTGTCCAGCAGGAGCCGTATCTGGCCGCCCGGGTTGCCGTTATCCCCATGGTGCTGGAAGAGGACAAAGAGGGCGAGGCCCTGATGCTCAATCTTCGCACTCAGTTTAAAAAATTGGCGGAGTTGATGTCGCTCCCGGTTGAACTTGTCACCACCACCGAATCCCTGTCCGATCCTTTCTATATTTCCTATCTGGTTATTTCCCAGCTCAATCTTACCCCGGTCGAGGAGCAGGAAATCCTTGAGATTCAGCCGGGCAAGGCCCTGATGCACCGAACCGCCCGCGAACTCAACAAGCGCCTTGAAACGGCCCAGATGAGTCAGGATATCCAGAAAAGCATCAAGGAAGATACGGATCATAAGCAGCGGGATTTCTTTCTGCGCCAGCAGCTCAAGGCCATCCGCAAGGAGCTTGGCGAGGAGGAGGAAAATCTCGATCTCAAGGAGCTGCGGGAAAAATTTGCCCGGACGGAGTTGCCCCCGGAGGCCAAAAAGACAGCGGAAAAGGAACTCGACCGGCTGGCCCGCATTTCGCCGTCCTCGCCGGAATATACGGTTTCCCGGACCTATCTCGACTGGCTTCTGGACTTGCCCTGGCTGATATCAACCCCCGACTCCCTGGACATCGTCAAGGCCCAGCAGGTGATGGACGAAGACCATTACGGCCTGGCGGAGATCAAAAAACGGATCATCGAGTTTCTCGCGGTGCGTAAGCTCAAGCAGGACATGCACGGACCGATCCTCTGTTTCGTCGGCCCGCCCGGAGTGGGCAAGACCTCGCTCGGCCAATCCATCGCCCGCTCCATGGACCGCAAATTCATCCGCATCTCCCTGGGCGGGGTGCGGGACGAGGCGGAAATCCGCGGGCATCGGCGCACCTACATCGGCGCCCTGCCAGGCCGCATCATCCAGAGCCTGCGCAAGGCCGGGTCCAACAACCCGCTCTTCATGCTGGACGAGATCGACAAGCTGGGCATGGATTTCCGGGGCGACCCATCCTCGGCCCTGCTGGAGGTGCTCGATCCTGAGCAGAACTACAGCTTTGCCGACCATTATCTGGAAATACCCTTCGATCTCTCCAGGGTGATGTTCATCACCACGGCCAATCTGCTTGACAATATTCCCGGACCGTTGCGCGACCGGATGGAGGTCATCGAGCTGTCCGGCTATACCCAGGATGAGAAGCTCAACATTGCCAAGCGCCACCTCCTGCCCAAGCAGCTGGAGGCCCATGCCATCAGCGATGACGACCTGAAGATCGATGATCAGGCAATCCGGATGGTGATCCGCTCGCACACCCGAGAGGCCGGGGTCAGAAACCTGGAGCGGAAGCTGGCCGCGATCTGCCGGGGGGTGGCCAAGGAGATTGTCACCGGCAAGACCGGCGCCACCTTGATCAATGCGGCCAATCTTGCCACCTATCTCGGCCCCATCCAGTTCTTTCCGGAGACCAAGGCCCGCACCTGGGGGCCGGGTCTGGCCACCGGCTTGGCCTGGACGCCGGTGGGCGGGGAGCTGCTTTTCATCGAGGTCGCCAAGATGAAGGGCAAGGGCGGCCTGACCATGACCGGCAAGCTGGGGGAGGTGATGAAGGAGTCGGCCACCGCCGCGCTGACCTACATCCGCTCCCATGCCAAGGAACTTGGGGTGGACGAAGGGATTTTCGCCAAGATCGACCTGCACATCCATGTGCCCGAGGGCGCCATCCCCAAGGACGGGCCATCGGCCGGGGTGGCCATGGTCACCGCCCTGACCTCGCTGCTTACCGGGCGCACGGTGAGCAAGGACATGGCCATGACCGGGGAGATCACCCTGCGTGGCGATGTGCTGCCGGTGGGCGGAATCAAGGAAAAGGTGCTGGCTGCGGTGCGGGCCGGGATCAAGGAGATCGTTTTGCCAGCGCTGAATGAGAAGGATGTGGTGGAGATTCCGGATAACGTGAAAGAGGATGTTCGGTTTCATTTGGTGCAGGATATTAAGGAGGCGCTTGGTTTGTTGCTGGCTAAGGAGTGATGGTTCGGCTTTTAGGACTGTTGGGGGAATGGGGCAGGACAAGGTTCTTGGGATGATTAAGGGGGAGTATATTCCGACTTGGTCGACAAATCAACAACATCCATCGGTTCCTTTTTGCGGAAACCCAAACCTTAACAAAGGAAACCGGCGACGCAAAATGCCACACGGAGAGCACAAGTCGCTTATCTCAAGGTTAAGTGAGCTACCGAGCAAACCAAAAAAAACTGAAAATAAATATTAGGTTAGAAATGACAACCCTGCCAACAAACACAAAAAATATAGTTCTAGTTGACGATGAGGAAAGTATTCATCTTTTGTGCGACGAAGAAATTAAAGAAGCATTGGGCGATGAAGTCACCTTGGTGCATTTTTTGTGTGCTGAAGATGCGTTAGAATATTTGCATTCATCTCGCCCTGATTTGATCATTTCAGATATAAATATGCCAGGAATGAATGGGATTGACTTTGCGAGACACTGCAAAAAAATATATCCCGAAACACCATTTATATTCCATTCAGCATATCAAGAGTTCAAGCAAGATTTGGCAACATGGGCTTCTGATGCCTACATTGTCCAAAGTTCAGACCTGACAGAATTGATTAATGTAATAAGACGACTACTTTCACTGGAAGAGAAAAAGGTATTTAACCGAATATCCCGTAAACACAAAATAGAGAATATTGCATCAAAAGTTGAAGCGATAATAATAACAATACACAAGTGTATTGTGTTGCAAACAATTTCCGTAAAGGGTTTGGATGATAAAAGTGACACCCCGAGATTAACCCAAATGTTAAATAATGGTCAAATTGATGACTTTGCTAGAGGGTATATTTTTGGGATTAGTGACTCAGCTGTAAGGTCTCTTTTGTTGAATAAAAACCTATTGTCTGAGAAAGAATCTTTTGAGGTTATTGAAGAAATATATAGAGCACTATTTAAACCAAACTAC
>JAZDIS010000219.1:0-4007 GCA_043804705.1 Pseudomonadota bacterium
CGCCGTGCCCCTATCCACTATAATAGCGCCAGACAACCCAACAGATTATCCGCACACCAAGGAGGTTCCATCATGTGTGTCCCCCATACGGATTTTGAAAAAGCTCTCGCCGTCGGACGGCCACCCAACGTGGTCAAACTCTTCCCCAATTCCAAGGCCCTGATCGTCAGCGGCAAGGTGATCGACCGGGCGCTCATGGCCAAGGGCAAGGCCATGACCATCGCCGCCAACGGGCGCAACAACTTCATCATCCGCGGCGCCTTGCTGGCCGCGCAACGGGCCAATGCCCCGATCATCATCGAAATCGCCCGTTCCGAGGGCGGGGCAAACGCCTACTGCCCGGTGAATTACTGGAACATGGCCATGCAGGTGGACCAGGCCATGAACGAACTTGGCATCACCATACCGGTGGCCATCCATGCCGACCATTACGGAATCAAGAAAGAAACGGATCTGGATTTCGCCAAGGTGGAGATCCCCACCATCTTCGAAGCGGGCATCTGCTCCAGTGCCATCGACGCCTCGCTCCTGCCGGTCGACATGAATCTCCTGACCAACCTGGCCCTGACTCAGTTGGTTCCCGCCTGGGCAGGACTGGAAACGGAGATCGGCGAGATCAAGGGCGACCAGGGGCTTTCCACCCCGGCGGAAGCGCTCTTCCTCATCCAAGGACTCAACGCCCACAACATCTTCCCCGACTGGATCGCCTTGAACAACGGCACCACCCACGGGATCGAAGAAAGCGGCCAGGGTATTCAGGTGGGACTCACCGCCGAAGTTCACGCCGGTCTGGCGCGATACCATATCTCCGGCGCCCAGCACGGCACCTCGGGCAACAGTTCGGAGCGGCTGCGGGAAATCGCCGCCCAAACCTCCACCACCAAGGCCAATGTGGCCACGGCCCTGCAGATGGTTTCCTGGGGCTTGCAGGTAAACGACTACGGCAATGCCATCCTCGACGCAGACGGCAACTTCATCAAGGTAAAGGATGCCGGAGTCACCGAGAACATGTGGCGGGAGATGGTTGCCTATGCCGAGGCAAACGGCTGGAAAAAAGGCAACTACAAGAGCCTGAACCTGCCCTTTGAGCCGAAGCTCATGGGGCAGCCCAAAGCGATCCGGGAACGGATGGTGCAACGGGTGGAAGATTTTGTCTACAATCTGCTGGTCAATGTCTTCAACGCCCAGGACAGCGCCCCCTTGGGGATCAAAGCCATCCTGGAGAAGGGTTCCTACGACATGGGGCCAAAGGCCGGCCGCATCGAGGATCCTGCCCAGTGGAGCGGAGAAAAGATCGCCCGCAGGGCAGCCTGCCTCGGCACCGACAAAGGCCCGGCAGGTGATTTTGACGATTGACTCGCCGGGGCCGGGTTTTCCAACGCCCTGTTTTTTTTTAGCCGTTGCCTGTAATTGAGCCGCCGCTGGTCTTGTGACCGTCGGCGGTTTTTTTTTTGTTGAGAACCGGCTACCGGATCAGAGCGCTGAGCAGGAACACCATCATGCAGACAATGGGAAGGGTGCTGTAGGAAAGCAGGACCTCCTTGACCGGATAGTTGAAATCGAACACCCGCAGACTGAAGGCCGCGCCATAGAGCCAGGCGTACAGAACAATCATCATGATTCCTCCGCCCTCCAGCCAGAGATTCACCCCGAGATCAAACCAGAAAACCAGGGAGGCCAGGCTCAGGGCGCAGAGAAAAAGCTGAACCAGCTCATTAACAGCCTTGGCCATGACATACAGGAGATTAAAAAAACCAATCCCGCCAAAAAGCAGTGAGGCGCAGACCAAGGCGAGAGCCCCTATCAGGCCTGAAGCCAGCAACACCGTATGGTGAGCGGCAAGAAAGCCGAGCAGCTGGGCAAGCACCCCGGCGGAAGTAAGCCCGGCGAGATGGAAAAGCACAAGCGCGCAGCCGGAAAAGAAAAAATATCTGCCCATCTATGCACACACCATATGCGAAGGTCCCACCTGCCAGGGGCTCACTTGGCCACAAAGCCGATGGCGCGGTCGAGTTTATGGAGAAACGCAAAACCCTGGCCCTTTTTCTCAAGCCGGGCCGCCTTGACCACTGCGTCAAACACCGCATCGGTCTGTTCATTCTTGGTGACGATCAGAATGATCTCTTTTTCCGGCTTGATGAACAGCCCGGCAAAGCCGAGTTTTTCCCGCACGCCGGTACCCCGGCCATAATACAGGGTCGCCCCTTCCGCACCGGCCTGCATCGCCGCTTGCACCACCCGGTCTGCTTCGCCGCGCTGGACGATACATGTTATCAGGTTCGGATTCACATTTTCCATATATCACCCTTCGTTCTGAATTGAAGCGCCCCGGCCAGCCGGAGATTCTCTGAAAGAGATTATCGAGTCAATACCGTATATTGTCAAGCATTCAATGGTGAGGGGATTTTTTCTCACCGGCCATCCCACCGGTTATATGATTTCGCGGAGAGAAATTCAGGAATGATTATTTTCTCAACATCATGTTCGCGTTTTCACATCCTTTCTGTTAGCATAAAAAAATGACCACTCACAACGGGAACGATCAATGAATCAGTCGAGTCGCGTGCTGAAGGCCATACCCTTGTTGGCGGGCGCGCTGTCCGTCTTCGCCGGAGGACTTGTTCTCGCAGGTTGGGCGCTCGACATCACTGCCTTCCAAAGCCTTTTCCCCGGCTGGGTGTCCATGAAGGCGAACACCGCTCTGGGTTTTATCTTGATCGGTGTGGCGTTGCCGGCCTCTTCCCGGTCCTCCTCCCCCCGGTCACTTCGTCTGGCACAGCTCTGTGCGTTGCTCTGCGGCCTGATCGGCCTGCTGACCCTGGGTGAATATCTCTTTGCCTGGAACCCCGGATTTGACCAGTGGTTGTTCCGCGAGCCTGCCAACACTGCGGGCACCTCGCATCCAGGCCGCATGGCCCCTGACACTGCGATAGGTTTCGTGTTGCTGACAACGGGACTGATCCTTTCCTGCGGAGCGCACAAGACATCAATAAAATTTTGGCTCACGGTAATTCTCGGCTCCTTGACCATGGCCTTTGCCCTGACAGCCCTCCTGACGTATTTTACGAACGCCATCGGCGCTTTCGGCTTTTGGGGCCTGACCCTCATGGCGGCTCACACCGCGATGCTGTTTGTTCTCCTGAGCGCGGAGATTATCGTGATTGCCTGGCCGGAAGCCGTCTCTCTCTGGTCCCTCAACGGTAAAACCGCGATACGATTTGCCCTCTGGAGCTTGATAATCAGCGGCTCGCTCAGCTGGAGCCTGCACCAGCAAGGGCACCATCTTCTGGAGTCGGCCAAAGTGGCGGCCCGGGCCAACATCAACAAGGATCTCAGTTTCCGCAGGTGGGCAACCTCCCACGGGGGCGTCTATGTCCCCCCCACCGGGCACACCCCGCCCAACCCCTATCTCAAGGTACCGCACCGCGATGTGGTCATCAACACCGGCAAACCCCTCACCCTGATGAACCCGGCCTACATGCTGCGTGAGATACAGCGGGATTTCGGAGATGAATACGGCATCAGGAGCCGCCTCACCAGCCTGAAGCTCCTCAACCCGGCAAACGCTCCAGACGCCTGGCAAATCAAGGCCTTGTCCAGCTTCGCGCGAGGCGGCAAAGAGTTGCTGGAGCTGCAGTATTTGGACGGCCAGCCCTATCTGAGGCTGATGCTGCCGATCATTGCGGAGGCCGGTTGTCTCAAATGCCATGCTCAGCAGGGCTACAAGCTGGGCGATGTCCGCGGCGGAATCGACACCTCCATCCACCTGGCCCCTTTTCTAGCGCGGGAGCGCACCCACAGCACCGGAATGGCGTTGTCCCACGCCGCAATCTGGCTTCTCGGCATTTCGGCCCTGCTGCTTTTTTACCGGCGGGAAGATCTCCTGAATGCCGAGAACCAGAGGTCGGCAATCGCCTTACGCGAAAACGAAGAGCGGTTGCGGCTTATTCTGGACGGCATCGACAGCCTTGTCTATGTGGCGGACCTGGAAACCTACGAGCTGCTGT
>JAZDIS010000220.1:0-2933 GCA_043804705.1 Pseudomonadota bacterium
AACATCCCGCAGACCGGACAGCGCTCCTGGGGGGAGATCTCCTTGGCGGGCTGGGCCAGAAGCGGATTGGCCGTCAAGAGACAGAAAAAGAAGCATGCGGAAAGCAGACACCTCCGGACAAAATTTTTCCTGAGAAATACCCTTGGCATTTTCAGTTACCCCATTGAGTTAAGGTTATTTACCAGCATTTTCATGGAGGTATCCACCCAGCAGGTTCTTCAACTCCGCCTCGCTCACCCCCCCGAGGATGGCGGCAAGAATCCGGTGGTCCGGACTGAGGATAATGGTCTGCGGCTCCACCTTTATATTGTAGTGCTTCGAAATCGCCCCTTCCGTGTCGATAAGCACCGGGAAACCGATTTCCAGGTCCGCCACGAACCGGCGCACCGTTGCCTCGCCGGAATGCCGGTTGACATAGACCACCCGCAGCCCCGCAGCCTTGTACTTTTCAAAATACTGGTTGAAGATCGGGGTATCGGCCCGGCAAAATTTGCAATCCGTGGACCAGAAACGGAGAATGACCGGCTTCCCTTGGTATCCGGACAGCGACACCGGCTGCCCGCTCAAATCGGTCCCGGAAAAATCAGGGGCCTGGTCGCCGATTTTGAGTTTCCTGGCCGCCTGATCGCCGCCTCCACAAGCGGCAAGGAGAAGAAACAGGGCGCAGAGCAGAAATGAGGGGATGATTTTTCTTATCATTATAATACCCGGGAGTGTCCGGTTAGCTTTTGAATTTCATCCAGCCTGTGGAGTGAGAACGCCCTGGCGCATGGAAAAAACCCTGGCGCCCTGTTGCGTGGCGGCAAGATCGCTGTTGTGGGTCACCACCACAAAGGTTGTTCCTTGTTCATTATATCTTCTGAATAGAGCCAGGATATCCTTTTCCGTCTCTTCGTCCAGATCCCCGGTGGGTTCGTCGGCCAGGATGATATCCGGACAAGTGATAAAGGAACGGGCGCTGGCGACCCTGCGTTGCTGGCCGCCGGAGAGTTGGGAGGGGAAGGCCCCGGCCTTGTCCGCCAGACCGACCTGGGCGAGAATATCCAGGGCAAGATCACGGCTGCCCGCGGGATTCTGACCGAAGCTCAAGGGCAGCAGAATGTTTTCCATGACCGAAAGGGTGGGAATCAGGCTGGCAAACTGAAAGATGAAACCGATCTTGCTGTTGCGCATGGTGGAAAGAGCCCGGTCGGATTGCTGCCAGTTTTCCACGCCATCAATAAAAACCTGGCCTTGATCCGGGGAGGTCAAGCCGCCGATCAGGCTCAAAAGCGTCGTCTTCCCGGAACCGGAATGTCCCAGAATAACGAGGAAATCCCCTTTGGCAACGGAAAGATTCACCGCCTTGACGGCGTGGACCATGGTATTTTCCACCGGGTAGGTCTTGGTGAGATCCCTGCATTCGATGATCACGGTTTTCCTCACGGTAAAATTTCAGGTGCTGTCCTGACCAGGAAACTCAGATAATTTTATTAAGAATAATCTCTTATGAAATTATTTGCCTCTGGAAAAAAAATGAGGTTGCCAAGATACCACGGAGTGGTAATATTGCAAATATCAATGCGGCATTTTGTCGCATGGCATTTTGTCGCATGGCATTTTGTCGCACCAGCGAAGTCTACCCTGAACAATCCCGGTACGCTGACCGGGCTGTCCATGGTGCTTAATAAATGAACAGACAGTCACCAACTGTCGGATGCCGGCACGATCCAACCACCCCGCGGGCATTTACAACGAGGAGAAAAGTATGCAATTCACCAAAGCTACCTGGCGCAACTCCCTGATCACCGGTACCGTCGTCGCCCTTGGCCTCGTCGGCGCAAGCGCAGCCCTGGCTGCAGGCAACTATGCCGGCACCGCCTACATCGCCGGCATGGGCGGCCACTTCGCCAAGGCCGTGTTCAAGATCGACCCCACGGCCGAAACCCCCATCACCCTGGACACCCTGGACAAAATCGACATCGGCGATGGCAAGACCCACCCCACCCATGACGCCCGCATCGACTACAAGGACCGCGACACCATGTTCTGGTCCACCTACAAACCGGATGCCGCGGCCAACAACTCCTACCATTACGGCAAGAGCGATCTCAAGACCGGCAAGGTCATAGCGGACAAGACCTTCCCGGTTCCGGCCAAGGTCATGAGCACCAAGGCCGGCTACTGCGCTTCCGCCCAGACCAAGGACTTTTTCATGCCCATTTCCATGAACAAGCCCGGTTACATCAGCATCATCGACAAAAAGACCATGGAGATGAAGCACAACATCTTCTTTGATGGCAGCGAAGCAGACGTCAAGGGCGGGGTTAAGTACACCCACGGCATCAACTCTCCGGACATGAAGGAGATCCTGATCACCATGAACGCGTCCGATTCTGCCCCGGACAACAAGGAGCTGGGCGATGGCATCGGCAAGATGCACATGTTCGTCCTCGACTCCAAGGCGCTTGAGCAGGGCAAGATCAAGGTGCTGCGCAAGGGCGTGGCCGACGGCAACGCCAAGAAAACCATCAGCTTCCGCCAGTACTACTCCCCGGACGGCAAGTACATTGCCAACGCCACCGGCGACATCCTCTTCCTGATCGACGCCAAGACCCTGAAGACCCTGGCCTCCGTGACCATGGCTCCGCTGGAAGAGACCCACGACGCCATCTTCACCCCGGACAGCAAGTATGTCATGATCACCACCCGTACCAAGGCCATCCTGCCCGGCTGCAAGGATCCCGTCAAGCCTGCTGACGGCGAGTGGCGCATGGACGGCCAGGTCCGTCTCTTTGACGTGGCGGCCAAGAAGATGGTCGGCAAGGCGACCTCCGCTTGCCTCAAATGCCATGACGAGCAGCTCGGCACCGGCGAAGACGCTCCGCACGCCATCCTCTGCGGCCTTGATGTGAACTGGGCTGCAAAGGGCGCCAAGGTAGCGAAGAAGAAAT
>JAZDIS010000221.1:0-4042 GCA_043804705.1 Pseudomonadota bacterium
TCGGACCCGGACATGAACCGGCTCATCCCTGCCCTGGACCGTTTCGCCCTGCTCTCCAATTCCGACTGCCATTCTCCCGGCAAGCTGGGGAGGGAGGCCAATATCTTCAACACCGGTTTCAGCTTTTTCGCTCTGCGCGAGGCCCTGAAAAATCCCCTGACCGACGCCTTTGCCGGAACGATCGAATTCTACCCGGAAGAAGGAAAGTACCATGCCGACGGCCACCGGAACTGCCGGGTCTGCCTTGAGCCCGCCGAAACCAGAAAGATCGGGGCAACCTGCCCGGTCTGCAACAAGCCCCTGACCGTTGGGGTGTTGCACCGGGTCATGGAGCTGGCCGAGCGGACAGAGCCGTACTACCCGCCCGGCTCGCCTGCGGTGCACAGCCTTATCCCGCTGCCCGAGGTGCTGGGCGAGATTCTCGGCACCGGCCCGGCCACCAAGGGGGTTATGGCCCTGTACTCCAAGGTCATTGACCGCTTCGGCTCGGAGTTCAACCTGCTGCTCAACACGCCGGTGGACGAGATAAACAGGCTCTCCCCGGTGCTGGGCGAAGCGGTGGCCCGCATCCGCACAGGCAAGGTCATCCGCACCCCTGGTTACGATGGAGAATTCGGGGTGATCCGGGTTTTTGCCGATGGAGAACGGGAGGAGCTTGCCGGTCAGATCAGCCTGTTTGCCGGAAAGAAGACCGGTCCTCCCGCAAAAAATGCGGCCCGCAGCCCGCTGACCCCTAAAAAAAAGCTCCCTCCTCTTACAAATATACCACCCGCTCCGAGAAAGCCCAATCCTGAGCAGCTTGCCGCCATCACCAGCAGGGGGGAAACCATCCTGGTGGCTGCCGGGCCGGGCACCGGCAAGACCTTTACCCTGGTGGCCAGGATCGAACATCTGCTGACCGCGGAACAGGGACGCCCTGAAGAGATGGTGGCGATCACCTTCACCAACCGGGCAGCCCGTGAGATGCGAGCACGGCTGGACCGGGATCTCGGCGGGGCGGCCCAGCCCATCTTCGTAGGCACCTTCCATGGCTACTGCCTGGCCCTGTTGCGCAAGGAAAACCCCGAGCTCATGGTCATCGGCGAGGATGAGCGCGACCTCTATCTGCGCAAATCCTTCCCGGATGTATCCCGGGCCGAACACCATCTCCTCAAAAAACAGCTGGCCGGCTACGTTGACCAGCTGAATCGGGGGACGCTGCCCGCAAACGCCGACCTGCCGGACCTTCTTGCTCGTTACCTTGCCTCGTTTACGCCGAACAAGACCATTGATCTTGACTTGGTCATCCCCCGGTGTGTGGAACGCCTTAACCGCGACCCTGCTTTTGCAGGGCAACTCACCGGCCGGGTGACCCATCTATTTGTTGATGAATTCCAGGATCTCAACCATCCCCAGTACCAGTTGGTCCTCTTACTTGGCGTCCAGGCGCGGGTATTCGCCATCGGCGACCAGAACCAAGCCATTTACGGCTTTCGCGGCAGCGACCTCACCCTGTTTCAGCGGTTCCGGGAAAGACCGGGCGTCACCACCCTGGCTCTGATCCGCAACTACCGTTCCGCCCCAGCCATTATCAACGGCGCGGCCGCCCTAATCCGCCGGAACCGGCAGAGCGGCGACACCCAGCTTGTTGCCGAAAGCATCAGCCCCACCCCCATCGGATGGCATCAGGCTCCAAGCGCCCAGGCTGAGGCGGAATTTATCGTGCGCCGCATCGAAGAGGGGGTGGGCGGCATCAGCAGCCTTTCCCGGCACACGGGTCGGAGCGGTGGCCAGACCCCAGCCCGAAGCTTTGCCGACTTCGCCGTACTTTACCGGCTCAGCCAGATGGCCGAGCCCATTGCCGAAGCCTTGCACCACAAAGGCATCCCCTTCCAGCTCGTTGGCGCCACCCCCTTTTACCTGAAGCCCGCCCTGAAGGCCGCCTGCCATTTTCTCCTGGCCAGTGCGGCGGACGCGAGCTTGAGCGACCATCTCCGGCTGATTGCAGAACTTCCAGGGGTCGGCGAAGCAACCACCGCCCTCCTGGAAAAAGAACTTCCCCTCCGCTGCCCTGATTTTTATGGGGGGGCGCTTACCCTTCCCCTTCCCGCCGGCGCGGCAAAAGTCATCCGGGAGATGGGCGAAACCCTCAAAAAATTCCGCCAGGCGTCGGAACAGGGACTTGCTCTCCCCCTGGCCGAGGCCATGCCCGGCCTTGGCCTCGATCCCCAAGGGACCGGGACCAAACGTCTGCTCCAGCTGTCTAACGCCTTTGGCAACGATCTCCAGGCATTTTGCGAGCATCTCAGACAAAACTCCCTGGCCACCGTCTACGATGAAAGGGCCGAAGCCGTGGCCCTCATGACCATGCATGCCGCCAAGGGGTTGGAATTTCCGGTGGTCTTTCTGGCCGGTCTTGAAGAAGAGATCCTGCCCTGCACCATTGCCAACCTGCACAGCGATGTGGAAGAAGAGCGCCGCCTCCTCTATGTTGCCATGACCAGGGCGCGGGAAAGCCTGGTATTAAGCGCTGCGGCAAACCGCACCATCTTCAACCGGGCAGCCGGCCACCGCGTCTCCAGCTTCGTCCGGGAAATCCCAGCCTCCCTGCTGAGCGAGGCCTGTCAGCCCCCGGCCAAGCGGCGGAATGGAAGCGGCCGGCAGCTGCAACTTTTTTAGCGGCACAGGTATTCCATGCAGAACCAGGACAGACCCGCCTCCCGGACCATTCGCATCGGCGCGGCCAATATCGGGTTGATCGGCCTTGAGCAAGCCCTGAGCAAAGCCATGACCGGCCAGATGGAGGAAGAGGCGGCGGTGGATTTTCTTTTTGGTGCCATTGCCGGGAAAAATTATGTCCCGTTGACGGCGGAGCCGATCTACCGAGAGGCCTTGCGCACCGAATACCGCCGCCGCCAAGGGATGCAAAGCGCCAGCCCGGGAATCCTCACCATCCGGGTATTGGGTTCCGGCTGTGTCACCTGCAACACACTCAGCGCCATGCTCTTTGAGGCCCTGCAAAAATTCGCTCTGGCCGCAGACCTGGAGTCGGTGCATGACCTGGATGAGATCTGGCGCTTCGGGGTAACAAAAAAACCTGCCCTGATCATCAACGACACGGTGAAATGCGCCGGACGGATGCCCTCCCCGGCGGAGGTCGAGGGGTGGGTTCGGGAAGAGAGTGAAAAATTACGAGTGAATACTGTAGAATAAAGGACATTTTTCAAAAACTAGGTCTATCACCAACCCAAGGAGGAGTTTGCCCATGAGCGCGCACGATGATCACCACGACGACCCCCACGGCTACGGCCACGATGAACCGGAAACCTGTTTCAAGGTGGGTATCATCTTTCTCTGTGTTATTGCGGCGCTGTACCTGATCTCGCTCTAACAAAAAACCGCAGGCGGGCGGGAATCGGCGCCTCGGCTCCGTCCCGTCCGCACGCAGCCCTTTCCCTACCGCCCAGAGCAGGATAACGAAAAATTATACGCAGCCATTTTATTTTTTGATTCACCTTGGAGAATCTGTATACTAAGATAACAGCTCCAATACGTTATTGCCGACACGGCAACCAGCACACGGTACAGAGGTCTGCCATGCCCCTCTCTAATTTCCCCCAAGCGGGAATTCGTTTCGAACTTCAAGTATATCAGCGCCCCAGCGATGAAAAACGGTTACGAGATATCCACATCGCCTTTTCCGGCGCGCCTCAAAAACATCCGACCAACGCGCAAAAAATCATCTTGGTGGTCGATCCTTACAGTGACAACACCTTTTATTACGAATTCAACACCCAGGATATCTCCTATGTTGAAGAGCTGGCCAACATCGTCACCATGGACGGCGAAGTGGTTCCCATGGCCAGGATCTGGGTGAAGAAGAAAAGCATTGCCATACGCAGCACCCCCTTTGTTGTGGAAAACACCAGGCCATCGTGAAGCACATGTGCTCTAACGCGGTTGACCTACCCCTCGACCAGCTCCGCATGAGGCTGCATCCGGAATTCCCACCATTGGCAGACATCATGCTTTCCCCTGAAAACTGAAGGCATCTGCCGAACTG
>JAZDIS010000222.1:0-2879 GCA_043804705.1 Pseudomonadota bacterium
CACCGGTTCCGTTGCCGAGCTGTCCGGCGGCCAGGAGCATCATCGGAGAGGAGAGATGATACAGCAGGCTTGCCCCCAAGACGGCGAGGTTCTTTCTCCGGGGAGATTCTTGTGTGGATGATGGTTGCCGGATCTTCATAATGGTTCTCTCGCCCTCCGGCCGACAGGTATCGGCCGGAGGGTGCGCTTGTTCAGCCGATGTTCTTGATCCGGTCCGCCTGGCTGATGATCTCTGTGATCCGGACGCCGAACCGTTCGTTGACCACGATCACTTCGCCTTTGCCCAGCAGCTTGTCGTTGACAAATATTTCCACCGGTTCGCCTGCCGCTTTGTCGAGCTCGACCACCGAGCCTTGAGTCAGTTGCAGCATCTTGTTGATGATCATGCTGGTCCGGCCCAGTTCCACGGTGACGTCCAGAGGGATATCCAGCAGAAAGTCAAGGTTCTGGTTGCCGGACGGGGAGGAGGTCGCGGTATTGCCCAATTCTGCAAAGGCAGGGGCCTGAGCCCCTCCGGAACCTTCGTGTTCGCTCAAGGCGGCAGCCCAATCATCACCGGCTCCCCCAGCCTTCGTGTCGGTGGCGTCCAATGGGTCGTCAGCCATGTCTTTTCTCCTTTTTCAGGTGATCTTTTCTAGCACAGACGCTGTGCGGCATTCGCAGAGAAAAGCGCGTGCTGTTTATTCCCTGTTCAGGTCAAGAACCTTTTTCTTGATGAGCAGCGCATTGTTGCCGCGATGCACGCCAGGAGTTCCCATGTATTTTCTTTCTCCGGCGACAAAGGCCGGAAGGAGGTCGTCGGTGCGGCGTTCCAGCTGGATGATGTCGCCGACCACCAGCTCCATGACATCGCCTGCGGAAATGGTGGCGCGGCCGAGTTGCACCACGAAGTCCACCGGGATGTTCTTGATGTTTTCGGAGAGGACGCGCTTGATGCTGATATCCTCGTCGCTCTGCTCCCGCTGGAAGGTGGTCAGCAGCTTGCCCTTGACCGATTCCAGGTTGCTCAGGGGGATGCAGACCGTGATGCTGCCCACGGCCCGGTCCATGTCCACGTCGTAGCGGCTGATGATCACCACGTCCTCGGGCTGGCAGATCTTGGCGAACTGGGGATTGATTTCGCTTCTGATGTACTGGACCTTGAGAGGCTGCAGGGAATACCAGGCCTTTTCCAGATCGCTGAGCAGGAGATTCACCACCCGCCGGATGAGCCGCTGTTCGATGGCGGTGAAATCGCGGCCCTCAATGCGGATATTTCTGGTGCCGGTGCCGCCCAGAAAGTTTTCCACCAGGGTAAAGACCAGTTTGGGTTCGAGGACGATTAGGGCGTTGCCTCGAAAGGGAGCCATCCGGAAGATCTGCAGGCTGCTCGGCACAGGCAGGGTGCGGACAAAGGCCCCAAAACGTTCAAGCTCGAGGGGGGCGGAGGTCAGGTCGATGATCCGGCGCAGGGTGGTGGAGAGCGAGGTGCGGACCGCCCGCATGAAGGCATCGGAGATCGCCTCCATGGCCGGCATCTTGACCTGGACGATCCTTTCCTGCCGGGTAAAATCATAGGTCTGATAGCCCAGGGCGTCAGCGTCTATGGGTTCTTCAGGCTCTTCGATCTCGCCGCCGGAAATACCCTTGAGTAGCGCGTCAACCTCGTCCTGGCTGAGAATCTGTTCCATGGCGTTTTGCTGGGTGTCGTGGGCTGTGGTTTGCGTTAGCGTGCAGGAGCCGGGCGGCTACTGCACGACAAATTCCGTAAAATAAATATTCTTGATATGGTCGGGTCGCATGATCTCGTTGAAACGCTCCAGGAGTTCGTCGCGAACCCGGATCTTGCCCTCCGGGGTCATGATCTCTTCAAAACCAAGACTGGTGAGCATCATAATCACCATATCGCGCAGCTTGGGCGATACTTTGGTGGCCTTGTCCACGGCCTCCTTGCTTTCAAGTTCGAGCTCGATCTTGACCTTGAGATAGCGTTTGCCTTTCGGGTCGGCCAGATTGACGACAAAGGGTTCCATGACCAGCATTTCCCCGATCACCGGCGCGGCTTCGGTTTTTGCCTCCTGGCTGGCAACCGCATCAACTGCCGGTTTGTGAGCCAGAAATTTGCTGTAGACGAAAAAACCTCCGCCGCCGAGGGCGAGGATGCCCACGCCAAGGATGATGAAAAAGCCCATCTTGGATTTCTTTTTTGGAACCTGCTCTGTTACCGGTGGGTCTTTTTCCGCAGCCATGGTTGTGTCTCCTCGAGGAAAAAGAGAGATCGGAAAAGTCCGGAGCCCTCTCTTTAGGTTTGAATGTAAAGCAAGCATTGTGCCGCGAGGCTTTTACTGTGTATAACAGTATCTGTAAATTATCGGTAATTCAATGTATTTCTGGGAAATAGGCATGAGGGGCGGTCTTTTTTTTGGCAGCGATGTCTGGACATCGTGAGTCATAATTTTGACCACAACCAGGCCAAGTGTCAAAAAGATATCGAGGATTGGCAAAAATACATGATGGGAAAAAGACAAATGAATGTGACCGGAAAAAAATACGGCTGTTGTCCTGAAGGGTTGCGATAGCCATGGGGCCTGGCAGGAGGGAGCATGGAACTCAGTGCATGTGAGGTTGGCTTGGTGGCCTGTTGCCGGTATGACCGCCGGTTGTTGAAAGGACGGGTGGAGGCGTTGTGCGACGCCTTGGATTTTAAGGTTTCCGCGGGAAGCAGGGTGCTGCTCAAGCCCAATCTGGTCTCCGCAGTGCGGAATACGGGGTTGGCCTGTACCTACCCCGAGGTTGTCGCCGCAGTGGCGGAGTGGTTTCTCGACCAAGGCGCCACGGTGCGGGTTGGCGATTCTCCGGCATTCGGCACGGCTTTGGCTGTCATGGCGGCCTGCGGCATC
>JAZDIS010000223.1:0-5192 GCA_043804705.1 Pseudomonadota bacterium
TCATATCCGTAGTGTCCGGGGTTCAAGTCCCTGCATCGCCACCAGTTCATAATCCGGCAACGTCCGGTTTCGTCCCGAAAGCCCTGAGAAATCAGGGCTTTTTCTTTTTCCGTTTTGCGGAACAACCCCCTCACAACTCCACCACCGTCTCCCCCAAATCATCCCTGACCAGGGTCACGACCTGAGCATTACTGACCTTGATCGCCCGAAAATCCGCAAGGGGCCGCGTCAGATAATGCAGGAGCATGGTCCGGACCACGATCAAATGGCTTACCACCAGCAGGTTCTGACCGGAATAGTCACGCAGGATCGTTTCCAGAAAAGCCACGGCCCTCCTCTGCACCTCCGCAATGGTCTCGCAGCCCGGTGTACGAAATCCGGCCGGGTCGGCAAGCCAGGTTGGATATTCCGGCCCGAACCGGGTCCGGATCGCCTCCTTGCTCAGCCCGTCCCAATGGGGAATGCTGATCTCCGTTAAAGCCTCTTCCGCCCCAACCGGCACCCCAAGCAATTCTCCCACAATCCCGGCCGACTGTCTGGTCCGCGCCAAGGGTCCGCAGAAGATCTTGCTGACGCCACGCCCGGCCAGCCTTTCGCCGACCTCCAGCAGCTGGGCCGCCCCCTCGGGATGCAGGGGTTCCTGGGTGCGCCCGGCAAAAATATCCTCCTTGTTTGCCGCAGTCAGGCCATGCCGGATAAGATAGATGGTGGTTTTCATGTTGCCCTTTTGCCCCGTCAAAAATCGGCTTCAGCCGCAATACATAAAGCGTTGCACGCAACATCGCCGCTGCATGGGTTCACAAAAAACTCTTGCCCTTCCGCGTTTCTTCGGGGTAAGCTTTGTGATTTAAACTCTACGGAAAATCACTCTTCTTTTCAATAAGGAAACCGGTCATGCCCAAACAAACCAAGCGTACAGTTCCCGTCTTGCTCGCCGCACTGCTCTTCGCTATATCCCTTGCGCTGCCAGCGATTGGCGCAGCGCAAACCGGACGCATCGCCTTCCTGCCCTTCAAGGCCAACGCCCCCCAAGACATGGGCTATCTCACCAGCGGCATCCGCGACATGCTCGCCAGCCGGCTTGCCTCGGAGATCGGCCTCACCGTTATCGACAAGGGTGCGGTGGACAAGGCCTTGGCCAATGGAGGAATTCCAACCCAGACAGAGGCGTTGCTCAAGTTGGGCAAGACCCTCCAGGCTGATTTTCTGGTGGCCGGCAGCATCACCGCCTTGGGCAGCAGTCTCTCGCTGGATGCCAAGGTCTTAGAGATGACCAAGGGGGCGCCTCGGAATTTCTATGCCACGGCCAAAAACGAAAGTGAGATTATTCAAAGCGTCGACGCCCTGGCCTGGGATATAAGTGAGAAGGTTTTTTCCCACAAACGCCCTGCCTCAGCCCTGACCCAGCCGCAAGCCGCCGCCGCCCCGCAGCCAAGCGGAGGCCAACCCCAGCAGCAGTACGCCACAGCCCATCCGGACCGCGCCTTTGCCGGCCGCACCGGGATGCAGGGCGGCTCTCCCTTTATTTACCCGAAGGGCATCACCAGCGAATTCCAGAAAACCCAGAACATGAAGCTGTCCCTTCAGTATATGGATATGGCCGACCTTGACGGTGACGGCCAGGAGGAAGTCATTTTTGCCGACAGCAGCTCGGTTCAGATCTTCAAACGCGACAACAATCGTCTGAGCAAGGTCGGCCAGATTCCCGGTAAAGCCGGGTACCGCATCCACGCCATCACCGTGGCGGACCTCAACAAAAACGGCAAGCCGGAAATCTATGTCAGCGCCGCGGACAGCAAGCAGCCGAACTCCTTCGCCTTCGAGTGGCTTGGCGCGGACAAGGCCACCTATATTTTCCAGGATCAACGATGGTACATCCGGGCCATGCCCGTCCCTGGGGAGGGTCTGGTGCTGGCCGGTCAGCGGGCTGAAATCGACAAGGCCGTGGCCCCCGGCATCTTCCGCCTAGACCAGGTCAGCGGCAGCCTGAAAGCGGGCAGCCCCCTGGAAATCCCGGACAGCGTCAATCTGTTTGAATTCACCATTGCCGACTTGGACAACGACGGGAGCCGGGAGATCATCGCCATCGACCAGTTCGACCGGCTCAAGGTGCTGCGTTCCAGTGGTACCGTCCTCTGGAAGGGCGACGAGTTTTACGGCGGCACCACCCGGTTCATCGGCGGCACCGAGGCCCTTGATGCAAGCCAATTATCCGGCCAGGAAGGCTCCGAACGCATCTATATCCCGGCGCGGATCATCGTCTACGACGTAAACGGCGACGGCCAGCAGGACATCATCATCAACAAGAACCTCTCCACCTCTTCGCGGCTGTTCAAAAACCTGAAAAATTATCCCTCCGGCGAGATCCATGCCTTGAGCTGGAACGGCATCGCCCTGACCGAGCTGTGGCGGACCAGAAAGATCGACGGCTATATCGCGGATTATCTGCTGCGTCCCAATGCCGACAAGCAAGCGGCTGAACTGCTGGTGGGCATCATGCTGAACACCGGGGCACTGGACATGTTCACCGAGCAGACCTCCACCATGCTCATTTACCAGCTGGATTTCAGCAAAAAACAGGAGCAGTGAAGGAGTGGCGGAGAGTTAACGGCTAACAGGTGTTAACTCTCCGGGTGGTAAAAAAAATTACACCGCAGTAAAAAAAACTTGACATTCTCTCTGCAAATTTGCTCTAAAGAGATTAAGTTTTTTATTATTAATACTTATCAAAGGAGATAAGAAATGAAAAAAGTATTATCCACAGTCGCAGCACTGGGCCTGGTCGCGGGACTGGCCTCTACTGCAGCAGCCGTTGAGTTCCAGATGAGCGGCAAGTATCTGGTCGAGGGCGCATATCTTTCCAGCACGAATGGCAACGGTGCTGAACCTTCGCTTGCCATCAACGCCGAGCCTACTTCTGATGCCTACCTTCTGCACACCTTCGAGATGCGCCCCACCATGAAGGTCAACGACAAGATCTCCGTAATGGGCAACATCCGGTTGGCGGACGACACCTTCTGGGGTAGCCAGGATGACCTTAGCGGAACCGGCTCAAATGTTGGCTCGACCACTGGTGACATGTATGTCCACCATCTGTACATGGATTATGCCTCTCCCATCGGCAAGATCCGTGTTGGCCGCGTACCTGCCGGCACCTTCGGCTACGCATTCATGGACAAGGATGGCCGCTCCGATCGTATCGCCTGGTGGCCCACCTTCCTGGAGAAGCCCTTCTCCACCCTGTTCTACTACGAAAAGCTGGTTGATAATCAGCTCCCCGGTGGCGCCATGACCACCGCCGCAAGCGATGCCGATTCCAGCAAATATGTCGGCCGTTTGTACTACACGACCGATACCGCTGAGGCTATCGTGCATTACGGTGTTGCTAACAACCAGACTGCGGCTACGCGTTCTGATGTCAAACAGGAAATTTCCCTCTACGGCAAGGTCAAGTCCGGCAACATGTACGCACTCGGCGAGGTGACCCATTACTTTGGCGAGCAGGATAATGACGCCGTCACCACAGCTGACCGTGATTATGACTCCTGGGCCGGCGTTGTAAAGGTCGGCGGCAAGTTCGATGCCCTGAGCCCCTGGATCGCATACGCGTATGCCCAAGGCCAGGATCTGACCGAGACCGCTGCTAACGGTGGCGACATTGAGAATGTACTCGGCACCACCGGCACCGGTGACCTGTTCCAGCCCCTGTACATCCTCACCGGCCGTCATACCGGCATCATGAACAATGATATCTTCAACGGCTACACCGCAGGAGCAAGCCAGGCGGGCATGCATGCCGTTGTTGTCGGGGTCGACTACGCGGTTTCCAAGGAATTGACCCTGCACGGCGGCATTGGCTGGGCTCAGGCGGATGAGATTCTGGCTGCTAATCAGGATGAGGAATACGGCTGGGAGTACAACGTGGGCGCTGCCTACAAGCTGCTCGACAACCTGACCTATGATGCACACTTCGGCTATCTTGATACCGGAGACTTCTTTGAGATGGGTACTCCCGCCACCACGGACAGCGAGAATATCTTCCTCGTGACCCACTCTCTGACCATGACCTTCTAATGCTGCTTATGCGTCTCGCATAACGCCTTAGTTGATTGTAGTTCGCATCAAGCCCTGCCGGAATTTCCGGCAGGGCTTTTTTTTGTGCGCGTTGACAACCATGCGACAATTCATTACTATAAGGTAATGAATTGTCGATAAAGTAAGGAGGATGGGCGCGATGGCTACAGCAACAGTCACCAGTAAAGGACAGGTCACCATCCCAAAAGAAATACGGGATTATCTCAAACTCAGGACGGGCGGGCGGCTTGAATTTTTAGTCGATCCGCAGGGGAGCGTGCGCATTGCCCCTGCAACGGCGGAGGCGCGTCAGCTCAAAGGCATGATCTCTCCGGCGAGAAAGGCTGTCAGCCTTGAAGACATGCAGGCGGCCATAGAGCAGGAAGGAGGAGGAAGGTCGTGACCGGTCTCGACACAAATGTCTTGGTGCGATACATCGTCCAGGATGAGGTCGAACAGTCGTTGGCGGCCACCGTGCTTATTGAAGGCGGGGAGCAAGCCGGAAAAACTTTTTTTATCAACCAGATTGTTCTCTGCGAAGTGGTTTGGGTTGTGAAGCGCTGCTATAGCGCTGGCCGCGACGACATTGGGCGCATGGTTGAACAAATCCTGCGAACCGCCTCGTTCCGTGTCCAGCGTTCGGAAGAGGCCTGGAGTGCTCTCAATCTCTACCGAAAAACCCCTGCTGATTTTGCCGACTGTCTCATCGCCTGCGGCAATCGCGCCGCCGGCTGCACGGCAACCGCCACCTTTGACCGACAAGCCGCACAAACAGCAGGATTTTGCCTCGTTTCCTCCCTGGCACCATAGCACCTCTATTGTCTTCCTGTTTTTGGACGTTCCCCATTTCCCCCCTCATTTCTTGACAATTGCCAAGAGGTGGGATAAGAATACCTGTTTTTCTGCCATTTTTCTCTGATGGGCACATTTTCCCCGGCGGATGCTCTCCGGGTGTTTTTTTATCTTCGGTGCAGGTGAGGCAAGCGATGACCATTCAGGCCCTGAAAGGCTTTAAGGATATTCTCCCCGACGAGGTTGGGGTCTGGCAGCATGTCGAGGTGACGGCCAGGGACATCTTCCACCGCTTCGGCTTCACCGAGATCCGGGTGCCGATATTG
>JAZDIS010000224.1:0-3569 GCA_043804705.1 Pseudomonadota bacterium
TTTATATGGCGCAGGGCAGGATTGTCCGCCATCATATAACACGATAGCCTTACCGGACAGCTCAGGAGATACATAATGGCCAGAGAAACCATCCTTGTCGTGGAAGACGATGAAAACATCCAGCAGCTGGTGGGCTACAACCTGGCCAAGGCCGGTTTCCATGTGCTTTATGCCGACAACGGGGAACAGGCGCTCAACGTCATCAAGCGGGAAAGGCCGGAGCTGATCGTCCTCGATCTCATGCTCCCGGGCTTGAGCGGCTTCGAGATCTGCAAGCTGGTGCGCAAGGACCCCAAGACCAAGAACCTGCCCATTGTCATGCTCACCGCCAAGAGCGAGGAAAACGACATGGCTGCGGGCCTTGATCTCGGGGCGGACGATTACATCACCAAGCCTTTCAGCCCGAAAATCCTCATCTCCCGGATCAAGGCCGCCTTGCGCCGCAAGGAGGGGTTGAGCGAGGAGGGGGGCGGCAGCAAGAAGGCCGGGCCGCTCACCATCCACGGGATAACCATCGACCCCAACCGCTACGAGGTGCTGGTGGGAGACGAAGCCATCATCCTGACCGTGACCGAATTTTCCATCCTGGAGCTGCTGGCCCGACGACCGGGCTGGGTCTTCAACCGCCAGCAGATCATCGACGGAGTCCGGGGCTACGACTACGTCATCACCCCCCGCGCCGTGGACGTGCAGGTGTTCGGGCTCAGGAAGAAACTGGGCGAGGCGGGCAAACACATCGAAACCGTGCGCGGCATCGGCTACCGCATGCAGGGCTAGGGTCGACCTGGAAATAATTGGCTGAATATTCCTCATCTTTAGTCCACCACAACCGGCCTCAGTAATCCTCCCCCATCGCCTAGATATGCAGTTTCCCGCCGATAGCCATGCCCCGCGGGGCTATCGGCATCGAGGGAGAGCCGATCGGCAGTGCGCTCGCTATCGAATCGCACCAAAACATCCCATAGCTCCTTGGCTGGTTCCGGAGCGGAGAGGCCGATCTCTGGTTTTACTCCAACCCGCTCTTTATCCGGGTATCCCGCTGAAAGACCGGCTTCTGGTTGCCTCGCAGCATGCCTGCCAGGGGGGATTCCTCCGAGGAAGAGCGCCTTCCGCCCCCCTGTTCCCGGCCATGCGTTTTTTTCCTCCGTATTCTAACGAAAAACTAACGCGGCCATAACCGGTTACTAGCCTTGGCCGGGTACGGTCTTTAATATTCGGCGCCTTGGCGCCTTGCCATCATCCACTCACAACAAGGGGAATAAGTCATGTCCGACAAAGAACTGAAATTCGAGAAAGTGATGTCCTCCAAGAATGCCGCGGATTTTCTTCGCGTCCTGGCGCAGATGATCGAGCACGGCAACCTGGAGGAGTTAAAGGAATTCGAGCTGGCCTTCGACGATTTCAAGAAGATGAAGCTTGAATTGAAGCGAGAGGGCGACCAGCTCTACCTGAAGGCCAAGGTTAAAACAGTCGTGCCTGGGACGGTCTGCGGTGAGACGACCTGCGAAGATACGGAGGCCGACGGCAAGCCCAAGTACAAAACGGTGAAGAAACGGATGGACAAATGCTTCAAGTCCATGGGCGACGCGCTCAAGAAGGGGCTCATACCCGAGAAGGGTGAGGTTGATTCGTTCATTGCCGATTCGGAACTCATGGTGGCTTATCCGGGCCCCGGCGACGAGCACTATGACCAATACTCCAAGCTCTGTGTCCAGCTCAACGTGGCTTGCGAGAATGGAGACCTTGTGGCCATGCAGGAAAAACACGCCGAACTCAAGGCCATGAAGAAACTCTGTCATGAGCAGTACAAATAATTCCAAGACCAAATCACTCGCATAACTTCACAGATGATCCCCGCCGACCCCGTGGATTTTTTTTGCGGTGCCGACACAGCCAAGCCACGGAGCAGACATCGTCCATGAAACTGGTCAAGCCAAAACATAGATCGGAAGTGGTTCCCCACGACCTGCCGGATGTGATTCCGGAGGAGGTCACCGAGAGCGACGCCCAGCGTTTTTTCGCCATCATCTCGACGGAACTGACCCCTGAACAGATCCGGCTGGTGCTCACCCCGGAGAAGATCTACCCCCGGCAGCAGGGGGTCATGGCCCTCCATTGGCATCCCGAATTCGTGCCCATGGCGCTAATCGCGCAGCGCATCAGCGCCACTTTCCCCAACCGGAAGGAGGAACTGATCATCCCCACCCAGCACAACATGCTGCTGAGCTACGGCGACTACAGCGGGACCGAGGTGGACTGCTATTCCCGGGGATTCAACCGCAAGGTGCAGCTGCTGCTGCATTTCGAGACGAGCAGGCTTGAGCGGGCCGGGGTTCTCAAGGCGCAGCTGGCCCATACCCGCAATTACCGGGCCTCCCAGCTTTTCGACTTCATCCACACCATCACCAATCCGGTGGAGGAGCGGCTCGACGAGGCGGCCGGAGAAACCGGGGCCGATGCGGAGCTGGTCGGCTTTGTCCGCATCTATGTGCGCAAACTCAACGAGCTGCTGGATAGCCACATGGACCGGGTACCGCCGGACAGCATCAAGAACAAGCTGCTGCGAGACTTCTTTGAAGCCCTGCGCCCGGATTACGGCGATACGGTCATCAACCGGGCCCAGGCCTTTTTGAAGGCGGTGAAGGAAATCGTCAAACGGAACTTCTCCCCCAAATATTTCTACCGCACCTCGGAGATCATCGAGGAGGCCCGCGGCCTGGGGGCGGGGGTGGTCATTCCCCATCCGGAGCAGTTCTGGCCGATCCTGCTGGCCGACTATGACGTGGACGGCTATGAGGTCTGGAACCCCCAGTCCCGGGAATACACGGATTTCCTCATCTCCGTGCTCAACCGGAAGAACCGGGAGGCCGGGCCGTCGAAAAAACGGCTGCTGGTTTTCATGGGGGACGACACCCACATGAGCGAGAAGACCCGGCCCCCGCATGAGCGCGATCACCTCAAGGTCTCCCGGGAGATCGGGGTGCAACCGCCCTGGAGCGATCTGGTCATCCGCAAAAAGCTGGTGGTGGCCCACATGGACAAACACGACGTGCTGGAAGAGTACCGGGCCAGACTGGCGGGATGATCCTGGATCGTAACCGTTGAACATTATTACGAAATAAACAAACCATTCGAGGTATGTGCATGTCCACCAAAAAGTTTGACTACGAATCCTTGCAGGACGCCCACTCCATCAAGACCTACTTGGTCTCCCTGATCGACTCCATCGAGAAGGGGCGGATCATCCTCAAGTCCAACGGCGAGGAGATGGCCATGCGGGTGGATGACCTGATGAAGTTTTCGGTGCAGGCCAAGAAGAAGGACGGGCAAAACAAACTGTCCATAAAATTATCCTGGTCGGAAATCAAGCCGGTCATCAAGGACGAGCGCGCCTCCTCCATGAGCATCGGCTCGTAACGGCCCCCGCACCATGCTGATCGCCGCACTCAAGGAAAATCTCAGTTTCATGGTTGTCGAAGTGGCGCGTCAGCTCGACGAGACCTTCGATTTCCTGGCAAACGGCGAGGCCTCCGCCTTCCAGAAAATCAACAGCCGGGACGACTACATCG
>JAZDIS010000225.1:0-2362 GCA_043804705.1 Pseudomonadota bacterium
GCTCGTTACCGAGCGGCCTTTTTTTTACCATTATCTTTCTTTTTCTCAGGAAGCCTTGTGCCTCTCGGCAACTTTAAGCCGGCTCAAGGCCCTCTGCAAGGCAGCCTCGGCTCGGGTTCGATCGAGCATTTCCTTGTGGGCCTGCGCTTCCGCCAGCCGTTTTTCCGCCCGTTCCTTGGCCCGCATCGCGCGCTCGACATCAATATCCGTCCCACGCTCCGCGGATTCAACGAGAAAGGTCAACTTGTTATTGGACACTTCACAAAAACCGCCACTCACCATCAGGGTTTCTTCCTGGGCACCGGTCTTGTAGGTCAGGACACCTGTCTTGATCGTACTCAGGAAAGGCGCATGGTTGGCAAGAACACCAAATTCACCGCCGTAGCCGGGAGCGGTGACAATGTCAACCTCCTTACTCACTACGGCCCCTTTGGGAGTTACCACTTCCAACTTTAATTTTTCAGCCATGGGTAATCCTCAAGTCCCCACCGACCCCGCATGGGGCCGGCGAGTCAGTCAATTCCTTAAGCAGCGGCCTTCTCTTTATTGGCTTTCTCAACCGCCTCTTCAATGCTGCCGACCATGTAGAAAGCGATCTCGGGCAGCTCGTCGTGCTTGCCTTCCAGGATCTCTTTAAAGCCGCGAACCGTGTCGGCAACCTTAACGTACTTCCCGGCCATGCCGGTAAAGGTCTCCGCAACGGTGAAGGGCTGGGAAAGGAAGCGCTGAATCTTGCGAGCGCGGGTAACCAGGGTCTGGTCCTCTTCGGAGAGCTCGTCCATACCCAAGATGGCGATGATGTCCTGCAGATCTTTGTATTTCTGGAGACTGGTCTGCACGCCACGGGCTACCAGATAATGCTCTTCACCCAAAACATTGGGGTCGAGAATCCGGGAGGTGGAGTCCAGCGGATCGACGGCCGGGTAGATACCAAGCTCGGCGATCTGCCGGGAAAGAACAACGGTTCCGTCCAGATGGGCAAAGGTGGTGGCCGGAGCCGGGTCGGTCAGGTCGTCGGCCGGTACGTAAACGCACTGAACCGCGGTGATGGAACCCTTGTTGGTGGAGGTGATCCGCTCCTGGAGCGCGCCGAGGTCGGTGGCCAGGGTGGGCTGATAACCAACCGCGGAAGGAATACGGCCAAGAAGCGCGGAAACCTCGGCGCCGGCCTGGGTGAAACGGAAGATGTTGTCAACGAAGAAAAGCACGTCCTGGCCCTCTTCATCACGGAAGTACTCGGCTGCGGACAAGCCGGTCAGGGCAACACGGGAGCGGGCTCCCGGCGGCTCGGTCATCTGGCCGTAAACCAGGGCGGCTTTGGGAAGAACGCCGGACTCTTTCATCTCGTGGTAGAGATCGTTTCCTTCACGGGTCCGCTCGCCAACTCCGCAGAATACCGAGATACCGCCATGATGCATGGCGATGTTGTTTACCATCTCCATCATGATAACGGTCTTGCCGCAACCGGCGCCGCCGAACAGACCCATCTTGCCGCCGCGAGGGAAGGGAACCAGCAGGTCGATAACCTTGATGCCGGTTTCAAGAACATGCACCTCGGTGGACTGGTCGGTGAAAGCAGGAGCAGGCCGATGAATGGTGCGCATCTTATCGGAGGCAATGGGCCCCAGGCCATCAACCGGCCGGCCGACCACGTTCATGATCCGGCCCAGGGCCGGAGCGCCGCAGGGGATCTCAATGGGCTTGCCGGTATCCGTGCACTCCTGGCCGCGAACCAGACCGTCGGTCTGATCCATGGCAACGCAGCGGACAACGTTGTCGCCAAGATGCAGGGAAACCTCAATGACCAGGTTGCCTGCCTCTTCGCTGATACCCTTGTTGCTAACCAGCAGGGCGTTCATGATCTCCGGCAGGTTATCCGGCTCAAACTCCACGTCTACAACAGGTCCGATGACCTGAACAATTTTACCAACTCTTGCTGCACTCATTAGAAAGCCTCCTCAGCTAGTACTTACATTGACAATCTATGACAGCTGAATGATTCAGCCTGATTTCACCTGGTTACTTCAACGCCTCGGCACCGCCGACAATATCCATCAATTCCGCGGTAATGCCAGCCTGCCGCGCCTTGTTGTAAATCAGGGTCAGGCTGTGGATGATATCCTTACAGGCGTTGGTGGCGTTATCCATGGCGCTCATCCGGGCGGCATGCTCGCTGGCGCTGACTTCAAGCATGGCATGGTAGACCATGACATTCATGTACAGCGGCAGGAGCACTTCCATGATTTCCTCGGTGCTCGGCTCATAGATGTAGGAACCGGCAGCCGAAGAGGTTGCCCCCGTTGCGGCTACTGCGTCCGGCTGGATGGGAAGGAACATCTGCTCCGCGGGACGCTGCACGGCA
>JAZDIS010000226.1:0-6801 GCA_043804705.1 Pseudomonadota bacterium
AAAAATATTTGTTTCTTTCAAAATCCGCTATGATTCTATACCATGATTTCAGGCAGGGAAAGAACCGCGGATCAGTGATGGCTGTCCGCGGTTCTTGGCTTAAAGTATAGAGGCGAAAATGGCAATCCTTATTGTTGACGATCTTCCGGTAAACCTGATGCTGCTCGAGGAGATGCTCCAGCAGGAGGGATATGCGGATCTGTATTGTGTCAGAAGCGGACAGGAAGCCCTGGAAATGCTGGCATCAACAGAGGCGACCGAGGCGGGGGAGAGAAGGATTGATCTCATCCTTATGGATGTCATGATGCCTGGCATGGACGGCATAGAAACCTGCCAGCGGATAAAGGTGCAGGATGGGCTGCGGGATATCCCTGTGATCATGGTTACGGTCCGCGATGATGATGAAGCGCTTGCCCAAGCTTTCGCCGTGGGCGCGACAGACTATATCATCAAGCCGGTCAAGGAAATCGAACTGCTGGCCAGGGTGCGTGCCGCCCTGAAACTGAAGCGTGAAACCGATCGGCGCAAGGCCCGGGAGCAAGAGCTGGTCGCGCTTACCCTTCAACTGGATACCCTGAATCGCCGCCTGATGCACATGGTGCCACGCGACAGCCTGACCGAGGTGGGCAACCGTCGTTATTTTGATGAAATCCTGGGGCGGGAATGGAATCGAGCCCGGCGGGAGGCGGTTCCTCTTTCCCTGCTCATGGTGGATCTTGACGATTTTAAAAAAATTAACGAAACCCATGGCCGGGACAAGGGCGACGAATGCCTGCGGAAGGTGGCTGATGCCCTCCGCTGTGTACTGAAACGGGCCGGGGATACCGTAGTCCGTTATGGCGGCGAGGAGTTTGCCGCCATTTTGCCCAACACTCCCAATGGGGGAGCCCTGGTCGTGGCTCATGAATTTCTTGAGCAGATGGCCGTGCTGGCTATCAGGTGTCCCGGAGCGCAAAACGGTGAGATTCTGACGGCGAGCGTCGGCTTGGCAACGGCCGAACCGTGTCGTGGCTCGGATATGCAGAGTCTGATAATTGCCGCAGACGGGGCACGCTATCTGGCTAAGGGTGAAGGGGGCAACCGGATCAAGATAGCCCTTGATTGTCTGTAATTCATAACAACCATCGGAGTAAGGAGGGTGATAATGAAACAATGCAGCCTGAATGATTTTATGGAAGAACTTAAGCCCTGGCTGGACACGAATCATATCCGAAGCGCCGAGTGGAGCGGCGGAGACCGCTTGACCATCTATTTTTTGGATGGGATGAAGAATGTCTATCAGGTTGATGATTGTAATGAGACACAAATTCGGGCGGTTGTAAGCGATTTGAAAAAACAGGGGATAGCGGTAAGGGAATAATTTCAGGAGCCGTTACGACTGAATTATTTCGCTGTTACGGTCGCCGTTGACACTGCTATTTTTGAACTACGGCTTAGGCATATGGCAGGGGAAGTATCGGACGGGCCTTTTGTATGATCCATGATCTGGTGGAGTGGTATGGCTGAGGAAACGGAGGCAGAGACGCAGAAGCAGTTTCTTATTCTCAAAAACGCAGTTGAAAATACCAACGAGGCTTTTGTCACCATTGATGAAAACTCCACGGTGATCTTTTTCAACAAGGCGGCGGAGAGAATGTTCGGGTATGACCGGGCAGAGATTCTCGGCCATGATCTGGGGAGAATCCTGACTGCCATGTGCCGAACCGAACATGAGCTGGCGGTGGCTCGGTACGTCCGAACCGGCAAGGCAACCTTGATTGGGCACGAGACGGAACTGGTGGTGGCCCGTAAAAACGGGGAGACCTTTCCGGCCGCCATCTCTTTTTCCGTGGCAGACATTGAGGGGCAGCTTTATTTTACCGGTCTGGTCAGGGATCTTTCCGACACCCGGAGCCTGGAGGACCGTCTTGCTCAAAACGAGCGGCTGGCCGCACTGGGCCAGACCGTGGCCGAGATCAATCACGAGATAAAAAATCCGCTGATTATGATTGGCGGATTTGCCCGGCAGCTCTTGAAAAAAGCAACGGCGGAGAAAGAGAGGGCCAAGCTGACCATTATCGTCGATGAGGTCACCCGCCTGGAACATCTTCTTGCGGGCCTCAAAGAGCTGTACAAGCCCCCGCAGCTTAATCTGGCGGGAATCTCCCTGAATGAACTTCTCGAGGAGGTTGTTGACCTGGCGCATTCCTATTCCGGCGGCAAGGGGATTGATATCCGGCTTGCGCCCACCACCGATGTTGTGGTCGAGGTGGACCGGGAGAAGATAAAACAGGTGCTGCTGAATCTGGTGAAGAATGGGATCGAAGCGACTCCGCCGGGGGGGAAGGTTGTGGTCAGCACCAGGGTTCAGGAAAAACTGGTGGAGGTTGACGTGACAGACACCGGGGAGGGGATTCCCGAGGAGATTAAAAAAAGGATCTTTCTGCCTTTCTTTACCACAAAAGAGCAGGGGACCGGCTTAGGTCTCTGTATCTCCAAAAGGATTATCGAGGATCACCCCGGCTGCTCGTTTCAGTTGGACAGCGAGGAAGGCAAGGGCACTGTCGCCACCATCGGTTTCCGTCGTAGCAAGGAGTAAGGGGACTTCTCAGTGAAGTCGAAGGGATCAGGGGTGTTTTGTCGCGGCAAGCTCCGAGTAGGAAACGACCTTGTTGCGGCCGGCCTTCTTGGCCCGGTAGAGGGCGCGGTCGGCAAAGGCCAGCAGATCTTCGGGCCGCTGCGGGGAATGTGCCCGGTTCGAGGCCAGGCCGATACTGATGGTGACCCGCATGGCAAGATCCTTGTCTTGGTGGGTGTATTCCTGAGCCCGGAGGCGGATACGTTCGGCAATGCTTATGGCGCCATCCAGATCGGTGTTGGGCAGAAGGAGGGCAAATTCCTCTCCGCCGTATCGGGCCACGGTGTCCGTGGCTCTGGATTCGTGCAGAATCTGTTCCGCGGTTCCTTTCAGCACCAGATCGCCAAAGGGATGGCCGCAGGTATCGTTGACCTCCTTGAAAAGGTCGAGGTCGAGCATCATGCAGGACAACTCGGTTTGGTGGCGTTGGGCCAGGAGGAATTCATGGCGGAGCATTTCCTGGAAGTAGCGGTGATTGTAAAGGCCAGTCAGGCTGTCGCGGCTGGTTTGCTCGCGGAGGATCTTGTTAAGCAGGCTTAATTTATGGGCGACCGAGGTCATGCGGTTGGCATGGGAGATGAGCAGGCTGAGCAGGAGAACGGTGATGCCGCCGGTTATCCCGCCAACCAGCAGATGCTCTGGATCAAGATAGGGGATCTCCGGATGGAGGAAGGAATCGATGACCGGACTGATGTTGGCCATGAACAGCACAATGGCCAGATAGATCAGCAAGCGGAGCATCCGTTGGCGCATGGTTCCCCTCCTGTTCCCCGAAAGACTCAAACCCCGTATTCGCGTTGATTTTACTGACGATTTTACTGTAACAAAGAAAGGGCGGAAAGTACAGCCATCGCCGTTGTTATAATTCCCCGGCGAGGCAATTGATCAGGCGGCGGTGGGGAGCGGGAAAGGCGAGATTTTCAAGTTCCTCCACGCCTGCCCAGCGGTATTCCTGAGCGGGCGTGGAGGGCCGGGCCTGTGCGTTGCCACGCAGACGGCAATGATAACAGCGCACTGCATCCTGTAGGGTAGCAACGGTATGGGGGGAGCCTGTTTTAGTTTTCCTTTAACAGGCGTAACAGATCGGCTGGATTCATGGCGTGACTGACATCGGTGCCTTCCAGGAGGCTGTCCGCCAGTGCTCTTTTTTCATGGTGGAGATGGACGATTTTCTCCTCGATGGTGTTCTTTGCCACCAGGCGGTAAATGGTTACCGGGCGCTGCTGGCCGATGCGATGGGCCCGGTCCGAGGCCTGGTCTTCCACGGCGGGATTCCACCAGGGGTCCATGTGGATCACGTAGTCCGCGGCGGTGAGGTTGAGGCCCACCCCTCCGGCCTTGAGGCTGATGAGGAACAAATCGCCATGGCCCGCCTGGAATTCCTGAACCTGGCGCTGGCGTTCCTTGGACGGGGTGCTGCCGTCCAGGTACCTGTAGGAAATGCCCTCCCGGTCGAGATGTTCACGGACCAGGCTCAGATGATCAACAAACTGGCTGAATACCAGGGCCTTGTGGCCGTTTTCCCGTAGTTCGGCAACAAGCTTGGCAAAGAGGGTGAGCTTGGCGCTGGGAATATCCGTCTCGGGCAGAACAAGGCGGGGATTGCAGCAGGCCCGGCGCAGTTTCATGATCTCGGCCAGTATCTGGAGCGAGCGTTTCCCCGGCGGGCCGCCTGTTTGCCGCAGGTTTTGCAGTGCCCGCTGCCGGAGGGCCGCATAGAGGGCGGCTTCCTTTTCCTCCATCTCCACCTGCAAGAGAATCTCGGTGCGCTCGGGCAACTCCTCCAGAACCTGTGATTTGAGACGGCGCAGGATGAAGGGCTTGATCAGTTTTTTGAGTTTTTTCCGTGCCTCCGGGTCGTTGCCGCGTTCGATGGGGATGGCAAACCGCTGGTTGAATTGGTTTAAGGAGCCGAGGAGCCCTGGGTTGATGAATTGGAACAGGTTCCAGAGCTCGGTGAGGTGATTTTCAATGGGGGTGCCGGTGGTGACCATCTTGAACCGGCCTTGCAACAGCATGGCTGCCCGCGAGCGTTTGGTGATTAAGTTTTTGATGGCCTGGGCCTCGTCCAGAATAATGGTCTCCCAGTTCCGGGTGGCAAGGAGCGTTGACTCCTGCTGGAGCAGGCCGTAGCTGCAGATGAGCAGATCGAAGGGGCCAAGTTCGGTGAGCATCTTTTTCCGCTGGCGGCCGCCGAAGAGAACGACCCTGAAGGTCGGGGCAAAGCGGGTTGCCTCTTCCTGCCAGTTGGGGCAGACCGAGGTCGGGGCCACCACCAGGGTTGGCCCCTGGTCGGCGCGGGCCAGGGCCAGGGCCAGAGCCTGGATGGTCTTGCCGAGTCCCATGTCGTCCGCCAGGCAGGCCCCCACCCCCCAGTTGGCCAGGCGGGCCAGCCAATTGAACCCCGTCAGCTGATAATCCCGAAGCACGGCCTGAAAGGTGGACGGCAGCTTGGGCTCGTATTCCTGGGTCTCCTTGAGCCGTTTTTGTTGCTCCCGCCAGCGCTCGTCCGTGTGCAGGGCTCCAACCCCGCTGGTGAAATCCTCCAGGGCCAGGGCGGCAAGAGGGTGGAGGCGGACCGCGTTTTTCCGGAGCTCGGCAAAGGCGGTGATCTCGTCCAGCCGTTTGCGCAGCTCCCGGGACAGGGCGAGGAAATGACCATGTCCCAGGGGGATGAAGCGGCTGGTGTTCGTCTGGGCCAGTTCGAGAAGGGTGCGCATGTCGAGCACCAGGGACTCATTAAGCTTCAGGGTTCCGCTCATCTCAAACCAGTTGTTGCGTTCCTTGACCGTGAGCAGGAACTGGTTGAGTTCGGCGGGCGGGCTTACCGTGAGCCGCTCCCCTTCCGGCCATTCAATGATGACGTCATCCGGCAGGCTTTGCAGCTCAAGGAGGAGTTGCAGGCATTCCTCCGGGTCCTGCAGCAGCCATTCTCGCTCAAGGTCAGTGCCCTTTGTCAGCATGGGACAGGATTCTTCGACAAAGCGGGCGTTTTTTTCCTCAAGTTCCAAGTCGCGCTTTGTCTGGGTGCGTTTGCCGCCGCTGTGGGCGATAATGGTTTTGGGGCCTTCCCCCGGCCTCTGGTATGGCCCGTCGGGTTGGAGCGGCCTGACGAGCATGGCCAGCCTGAATCCCGCCCCGTAAGGGAGCAGCTGCATGTGGATGCGTGAATCAGGCACCGCTTCGGCAACGCCCACGGATCTTCCGTCGATGGTCGAGTGTACGGTCATGAAGGAGGAGATGTTGCCCAGTGTGGCAAAAAGCTCGTCCTTGCCGCCAAGGGGGACGCTCAACCCATTGGGGCCGATAACCTCGGCCACCCGCCGATGGTCCCCGGTGATGGGGAAAATTCTGAAACGAGCCGGGATTTCCCTGATGACTATTGCTTCCGTGCTGTCTGGCCAAGGAGCAAACTGAATCAGGAGCGAGTCCCCCTGCTGGTCAACCCGCAACTCCGGTTCGCCTTGCAGGATCTCAACCGGGGTTTTGGGCGAGTCGGCAAGGAAAACATAGGGGTGCCCGATGAGAACCAGCAGGGCATTGGGCATGGCAAAGCGGAAATAAACGCCACGGCTGTCTTTTTTTTCCGCTATGGTTTCACAGGTCAGGAGATCCTGGGGGCTTAAAAAAGAGGGCTTGTTTTTGCGGAACAGTTTCCGCAAGGCCACGGATCTGCCCTTGGTCCATTGACCACGGGCGGTGAGATTCTGAATCTTTGGCGTCAGAGAGATGACGCCATCCTGGCTGCGGTAATCAATCATCCAAACCAGCCGGGAGGTGGTCTCCGGCTTGGTTGGCGGACTCAGGGGTGGGGCCGAGCTGAAGCTGAGGGCGCGCAGGGCGCGTTGCCATTGTTCTTCCGGGGTAATTGCGCTTACCAGGGAGCAGGCGTCAGTCAACTCTGGGGTGCTGGGCGGGGCGGGAGATTTTTCTCCGGCCAGGGCCAGCAGGGAGGCGTATTCACGGGCAAGCCACAGGTAGCCGTGGGCAGCGGCTTTTTTTTGGAAGGCCTTCATCTGCGGCAGGCAGACCGGGCTGGGCTTTCCTTCGATCCAGTAGGTGACAAGGGCCAGGAAAAGCGTGGTGAGGCTGTGCGGTCTGGGCAGGAGGCTTACCGCCGTAAGCCGGTCTCTGGCCAGATCAAGCCGGTTTTCCCTCGCTTCCACCAGGGCCATGAGCAGGGT
>JAZDIS010000227.1:0-2635 GCA_043804705.1 Pseudomonadota bacterium
CAGCCCCCCGGCCAGGGCAAAGGCCGCGGCCACATGATGCCCGGCAGCCCGGCTCTGCATCCAGAAGCCGAGGGCCAGCAGGATGAGGCCGATGTTTTCCACGGTGGAATAGGCCAGGCTCCTTTTCACATCCCGTTGCAGGGCGGCCATGGCGATGCCGAACAGGGCTCCGATGATGCCGATTACCATCACCAGGCCGCCCCACCATGCCGGACCGGCGGGCAGAAAAGCAGAGAGGCGCAGCAGCCCGTAAATGGCGGTCTTCACCATGACCCCGCTCATGAGCGCGGAAACATGGCTGGGCGCGGCGGGATGCGCATCGGGCAGCCAGACATGAAAAGGGAAGATGCCTGCCTTGCTGCCGAATCCGACCAGCAGCAGCAGAAAAAACGCCGAGGCAACCGGGAGCGACAGCTGGCCGAGAACCTGAAAAGAGGCGAACTCCAGGCTGCCGGAAAGCGCGGAGGCGGAGAGGAAAAAGGCAAAAAGAAAGGCAGCGCCGAGATGGGTGGCGAGCAGATAGGTCCACCCGGCCTCCACCGCTTCCGCCAGATCGTACTCGCTGATCACCAGAAAAAAGGAGGTGAGCGACATGCACTCCCAGGCAAAGAGGAACAACAGGCCGTTGGCTGCGGTCACCACCAGGGTCATGGAAAGAATAAGCAGGTTGTACCAGGTCCAGTGCAGTCCGGGCCGGAGCCGTTCCCTTCCTCCCTTCATGTATTCCGCCCCGTAGAGGGCGCCGGCCAGGCCGACGGCAAAGAGGGGCAGGAGAAAGAAGGCGGACAGCCCGTCCAGCCGCAGGGAAAAAGCCCCGCCCGGCATGGACCAGGGCAGAAAAAATGTTGTCACCTCGCCGGCAGCCAGGCTCTGCCCTGCCGCAACCAAGCCGCACAGGCAACCGAGGATGGCGCTGCCGCTGCCGAGGAGAGTGGCCGCTCTGTCAGCGCCGCGTCCCGGCAGGACGGCCAGCAGTGCGCCAAGGGTGAAGAGAAAGAACGCAACAAAAAGGAGAGTCATGCGGCAGGCCCCTGGTGAAAAATCATGGCTTCCTGCGCACCAATAAACTCGAGCAGCCTCTTGCGGGTCAGCTGTTCCCGGATACCGTTCAGAAAGGAGGCGGACATGGAAAGCCGCCATAGTTTCCGTTCGAGGATGGCCAGTTCGGTGTTGTTGGCGGGCAGCACCAGAAAAAGCAGCTCGGTCTTGCGGCTGTCCAGCGCTCTGAAATCCACCGGATATTCGAGAAAGGCAAGGATCACCATGCTCTTTTCCAGATAGACCGGCAGGGCCGGATCAGGCCACATCCAGGCGATGCCGTCCATGGAAGAGGAGGCCACCGATTCCCGGGAGAGCAAGGAAATCTTGATCGCCTTGGCGTCAAAGTTCGCGGAATAGGGCTGGGCAGCCAACAGTTCGTCAATGATCTCATCCCGGTTGCCGCCGTGGATGCGATAGAGGACCGCGCCGTTTTCCAGGGCATCGACCAGGGAGATCCGGTGATCCGTCTTCCGGCGGGGTGCGGCAACGCCAGGCCTCTGGCTGTCGATCCAGTCCACCACCTCGTCGGCCTTGAAGCGCCATTGCCCGCCGATCTTGACGGCAAAGGGGATCTGGTTGTCGCTCACCATGCGGTAGATGGTCTTCTCGGAAACACCCAGCTTTTCCGCCACACCCTTTATGGAGATGAATGTTTTATCCATTTCTGTCCAATATTGTCCAAAGATGACTAAGCCTTGGTATCCTTTAAGCGGTTGCCAGGGGGTTGTCAATATTTTTCAGAAAAACGGGGTTGGGCAGGATCTGCTTGGCGAAGTGGACGGGGATGAATTTGCCTTGGGTGTATGAGTCTTTTCTATAAATCAAGGAGCTTTGCGCCGCGCAATACTCTCATTATATATACGGAATTGTTGTCTATTTTATATACTATACGATATTTGTTATGAGTAACATGCCTGTAGCTAGTACCAAAATAGATGTTCTCAGGGATATATGCAAAACGCTCAGGGAAAGTGTCTAAACTGTAAATTTTATTTTCCAATCCCAATATAAATTTCTTGGCATTATTAATGCTATCATCAGCAATATAGTAAAAGATATGTTCAATATCATTCTGAGCATTTAGTGAAATATTGATTTTATATTTCTTTGTCACGCTTAAACTCCTGAAAAAAATCTTTTGCTTCGGAATACCTTCCTTCTTTTATATCCTCCTCAGCTGACGCCATTAGCTTTAGTAGGTTGAAAGCATTAGTAATTTTTTCATACTCTTTGGCGTCAACAAGAACAGCCTCCGCCTTGCCATTAACGGTTAGGATGACTGGTCGCTTAGTCTTATGTATTTGCTCTAGCACGGAATTTGTGTTGCGCTTTAAATCTGTGATTGATCGGATGTCCTCGGTTATGCTAATTGGCATCTTTTTACCCCATAAGTTTTGAGAGTGAATCTTTTTTGATGCCACATTGTACTTTAATTTGATGCGTAATTGCGAATATTATTTTGTGCGCTAACGAGCCTGTAGCAACTGTCTTGGCTGTCAACATAAATGAATATCGCGAGTGGTAGTGGTTGGGGTTGAGCCCCGCGAAACCCAACAGGTTTTGTGGCGGCAAGCAGAACATGGTGCCGGTTACC
>JAZDIS010000228.1:0-2872 GCA_043804705.1 Pseudomonadota bacterium
CAGTGCGTACAACAGCCAAAAGGCCCCGACCAGGGAGAAGGGCACGGCCAGCAAGACAATCGCCGTCTTGACCACCGACTTGGTGTTTAAATAAATGAGGACGAAGATGACCAGCAGGGTAAGGGGAATAACGAGCTGCAGCCTCTCGCGGGTTTTCACCAGATGCTCGTATTCCCCGCTCCACTCCAGACGGTAGCCCTGGGGGATCTTCAGCGAGGCAACCCGTTCCTTGGCCTCGTTCACGAAGCCGCCCACATCCCGGCCGAAGAAATCAATGTACACGTAAGAGGCCAGGAGACCGGCCTCGCTCTTGATCATGGGCGGCCCCTTGACGATCTGGATGTCGGCCAGTGCCCCCAGGGGAACCTGGAGAAGATCGCCGGTGGGCGGGGGAGCAGGCTGAGCCTGGGACATGCCGCCCGGCCCAACCTGCCCGCCCGCGCCCATGACAACGGGCACGGGAACCAGCACCCTTTTCAGCTGCTCCACGTCGCCCCGCAATTCCCGGGCATAGCGGACATTCACCGGATAGCGTTCCCTGCCCTCCACGGTCACAGTGAGGTTCATCCCCCCGATGGCCGACTGGATAACCTCCTGCACCTCATCCACGGACAGGCCGTAGCGGGCCACCTCCTCCCGCCGGATGGAAAAATCGAGAAAATACCCGGTGGTCACCCTTTCGGCGTAGACACTTCTGAGCCCGGAGATGCCGTTAAGCCGGGACTCGATGTCAGTGCCCAGCCGCTCAAGCTCCGCCAGGTTCGGCCCCATAACCTTGATCCCCACCGGGGTTCTGATGCCGGTGGCAAGCATGTCGATCCGGGCCTTGATCGGCATGGTGAAGGAGTTGGCCACCCCCGGCAGGGAAAGGGCGTCGTTCATCTCGTTTTTCAGACCCTCCACCGTCATCCCCGGCCGCCACTCAGACTCGGGCTTGAGATTGATCACGGTTTCAAACATCTCCAGGGGGGCCGGGTCGGTGGCGGTTTCCGCCCTGCCGGCCTTGCCGAAGACCTGGGCCACCTCGGGAATCTCCTTCAGGATTTTGTCCTGTAGCTGCAAAAGCTTCGACACCTCCGAGATGGCTGCGCCCGGAGAGGTCACCGGCATATAAAAGAGCGCGCCCTCGTACAGCGGCGGCATGAACTCGGAACCGAGCTTCAGGAACGGGTAGACGCTCACGGCCATGATGAGAAGCGCGACAACGATCACCGTCCGTTTGAACCGGAGGACCATGCGCACGATGGGCGCATACAGCCGATGGAGAACGAGGCTGACGGGATTTTTCTCCTCGGACATGATCTTGCCCCGAATGAAAAGGGTCATCAGCACCGGGGTCAGGGTGATGGCGAGAAAGGCCGAAAAGAGCATGGCAAAGGTTTTGGTGTAGGCCAGGGGTTTGAACAGCCGCCCGGCTTGGGCCTGCAGGGTAAAAACCGGCAGAAAGGCCACGGTGATCACCAACAGGGAGAAAAACAGGGACGGCCCCACCTCCTTGGCCGCCTCGATGATCACCTCGGCGCGATCACCCGGCCTGCCCGCAAGTTCCCACTCCTCCAGTTTTTTATGGGCGTTCTCGACCATGATGATCGAGGCGTCCACCATGGCCCCGATGGCGATGGCGATGCCGCTCAGGCTCATGATGTTCGCCGTCACCCCCAGGTAGTACATGCAGATGAAGGAAACGATGATCGCCACGGGCAGGGTGAAGATAACCACCAGGGCGCTGGGCAGATGAAAGAGAAACACCAGGCAGACCACGCTCACCGCCAGGGAGATCTTGACCAGTTCTTCGCTGAGGGTGTCGATGGCCCGGTGGATAAGATCGGAGCGGTCGTAGGTGACCACGAGCTTCACCCCCGCAGGCAGGCTCGGCTCGATGCTTTCGCTGATCCTTTCCTTGACCCGGTCGATGACACTGAGAACATTTTCGCCGAAGCGAACCACCACGATGCCGCCCGCCACCTCTCCCCGCCCGTCAAGCTCGGCAAGGCCGCGCCGGATCTCCGGGCCGAGCTGGATGCTGGCGACATCCTTGAGCAATACGGGGGTTCCCCCGCCGCTGCTGCGCACCGCGATATTTTCCAAATCATTGATGCCCTTGAGGTAGCCGCGGCCGCGCACCATGTACTCGACCCCGGAAAACTCAAGCATCCTGCCCTCCACATCCTTGTTGCTCTTGCGGATGGCATCCATGACCATGGTGATGGGCAGGTTGTAGGCCTGAAGCCGGTTGGGATCGATGCTCACCTGATACTGGCGCACGAAGCCGCCGATGCTGGCGACCTGGGAGACCCCAGGCACGCTTTCCAGGGCCAGCTTGATGTTCCAGTCCTGAATGGAACGGAGCTCGGCCAGGTTGTGGCCCCCGGTCTCATCCACCAGGGCATAGGAAAATCCCCAGCCCACGCTGGTGGCGTCCGGTCCCAGCACTGGGTTCACCGAGGCAGGGAGCTTGTTTTTCACCGCCTGGAGATATTCCAGCACCCGGCTCCGGGCCCAGTAGATGTTGGTCCCCTCTTCGAAAATGGCGTAGATGAAGGAGGTGCCGAAAAAGGAGAACCCGCGCACCACCTTGACCTTGGGCGCGGCAAGGAGGGTGGAGGTGATCGGGTAGGTGATCTGGTCCTCGATGAGATCCGGGCTCCGTCCTTCCCATTCGGTGAAGATGATGACCTGGGTGTCGCTCAGATCGGGGATCGCATCGAGGGGCGTGTTGCGGATGGCCCAGATCCCCCAGCCGATGAGGGCAAAGACCAGGAGAAAAATGAAGAACCGGTTACGGGCGCTGTAATCGATGACGCGGGCGATCATTACTTCACCACCCCCTTGAGCCGCGCTTCGGAATCGATGAGGAAGGTGGCGGCCGAGG
>JAZDIS010000229.1:0-4371 GCA_043804705.1 Pseudomonadota bacterium
AAGTCCATAATCCGCATACTGGGAATATTCGGCACAAAAATTTCGCCCCCTTCCATATAGCGGAACCCCTGCAGCACCAACTCCACGGCATGATCAAGAGTGATCCAGAAACGTGTCATCCGCTCATCGGTAATGGTGATCATGCCACTTTCCTTCTGCTGCAAGAAAAGAGGGATAACGCTCCCCCGGCTGCCGATAACATTACCGTAACGCACACAGGCAAAGCGGGTTCCCTGGGCTCCAGCATAGGCGTTGCCTTGAACAAAGAGCTTGTCGGAACAGAGTTTAGTAGCGCCGTACAGATTTACCGGATTGACCGCCTTATCCGTAGACAAGGCGATCACCTTTTTGACCCCGGCATCAATGGCCGCGTCAATCACGTTCTGGGCCCCGTGGATATTGGTCTTCACTGCCTCGAAGGGGTTGTACTCGCAGGCAGGCACCTGTTTGAGCGCGGCGGCGTGAACCACCATATCCACCCCGCGCATGGCGCGCAGCAACCGCTCCCCGTCACGGACATCGCCGATGAGAAAACGCAACCGCTCATCATCCTTGAACTCGATGCGCATCTCATGCTGCTTGAGTTCGTCGCGGCTGTATATACGGATGGCCTTGGGATTGAGCCGATCCAGCAGGTAATGACAGAAGTGCTTGCCGAAGGAGCCGGTACCGCCGGTGACCAGGATTGTCTTGTCCGACCAATCGATGGCAGGACGATCCGAATTCGCCCCCTTGAGGATTTCCCTGACGGAATCAATGCTTCGCTTCTGCTTATACACATACTCCTTAACCTGCAAAAACTTTTCAACATCCTGCTGCGAGTAGCGCCGTTGTCCGCCATCTGTTTTTTGCGGAGTTATAAAATCCGCAAATTCCTTCTGCCAATATCGGATGGTGGAAACAGGAACTCCCAACTCCAGGCCAATCTCCTTGATTCTGTATTTCATGGCATGCCTCATTTATTTAGGGGAAACAGTTTCAATGGCCAACTGGGATTATTTCCCTTGTGTTGATCATATCGACCGAGACACAAGAAAGCTAAACTAAAATCTCTAGCAAGCTTCATGTTTTACCTTAAGCAAAAAAGATGCCAGCACAACAAGGAAAATATTTCCCATGGCGGATCAAAGCTAGACTGGGGGATTTTGACGATGGAGAGCGTGTTGCTCTCCACAGGAAACCCGATTTCTCCAGAGACAAATCGTCAATATCCTGACAAACCGGCCATCTTCATGCCAAACAATGACTACGAAACCCTCAGCGACAACCTTGTTTCAAGCTGGACAAATGATTAGCTTTATGACAGGATAAAAAGAGACGAGGATATTTACGGGATGAACAGTTCAGCACATCTTCCATCATCCGTGCGGGAGGGAGGACAATATGGCGCCGGAAATTATCTCTGCGATACAGACAATTCCACCATCAGCCGCCGCCACAGGGTTATCCAGAACAAACTCATCGGAGAGCCAGAGAGCTTCACAGAATTTACGGCAAGCGCAAAAAGAACGGCATGATGCGGCGCAAAGAACCCGGGATGCCCAGACAAATGAGCAACAGGCACAGAAAAACCTGCAGGCCGCCCAGGCGGAAGAACGGCAGGCAGCAGACAAGGTCGCCACTGCCCAAGCTGAGCAGCAGAAGGCCCTCCGTCCCGCACCACCGCAGACAAGTGGAAAGATAATCAACGTTCTGGTTTGACTTGTTACTGATCTCTCAGGAATACGGCTTTTGAAAGAGATTCCTGCTATTCTTGTTCAGGAGCCAATACCATTCATAAACTCCACTTAGCCAAGCGCCTCTCCTACTCGCCCGCCTTACCAGTCTTCTCGTTTCCACCAAACCCAGCCAATCGCTTCCGCCCCAGCAACCAGACCGCGACAATACTCACCTCGTAGAGGACAATCAGGGGCAGAGCCATGAGGCACTGGTTGATCACATCCGGGGTGGGGGTAAGAATAGCGGCAATGACAAAGGCCAGCAGGATGGCATACTTGCGGTGCCGGTTCAGAAAAGAGGCATTCACCATGCCCATTTTGGCGAGGAGCACCATGAAGATGGGCAGCTCGAAAATAACGCCAAAGGCGATGAGCAAGCGCAGACAGAGGGAAAAATATTCCTTTACCGTGGGCATGGGGCTTAAGAAATCGTTGGAATAGCCGAGCAGAAACTTGAAGGCTGGGGGGAAAACCACAAAATAACCAAAGGCGGCCCCGCCAAAAAAGAACAGCGAGGAGAGCAGACTGAACGGCAAAACCACCCGTTTTTCATGCTGGTACAGGCCGGGAGCGACAAAGCGCCAGATCTGGTAAAAGATCACCGGGCTGGCAAGAAGCAGCCCCGCAACCAGAGAAAGCTTCAGATAAAAAAAAACCCTTCCTGGTACGAGGTAAAGATCAGGCTGGAGCCTTCAGGCATCGCCTCGCACAGGGGCCTGAACAGCAATTGACCAAGCTCTTTGCTCCAGGAATAGGCCAGAGCAAATCCTACCACCGTGGCAAGCACTGAATAGATAAGACACTTGCGCAACTCTGTCAGATGTTCCGTAAGCGCCTGTTTTTGAAAATCATCCATACCCGACACCCAAAATTATTTCGTTTATTAAGCCTCGTGCAAAAGTCTTCTGAATTTACCCCCCTTCCCTCGACGGGAGAGGAGGCATTTTTTTGACATTTTGCAATCCAAGATATAAGCGGGCACCACTGGCCTTCACTGCGCAGGCTTTTCGACCGCGTTCAGGGCATCCTTGATTTGCATGTTTAATTTCCACAGCGGGGTAATCTTGCGGATCCTTTTCGGCGGCAGCATTTCCCACAAAACCCGCCGGTCAGCATGGCCGCCTGGATTATGCAGGGCAATACCTTCCGGAGTTATGAAACCATTGAGACGGATATCCCAGACGCCGCGCTCGATTTCCTGGGCAAGAACCTGCGCCTGCTCTCCCAGTGCGTAAGCCTCCGCTTCTGGGGAAAGCCCGCGCAGCTCAGCGAGGATGGCAACCGCGAGGTCAAAAAAACCCTTGCCCTCGCCGACAAAATACCCAGCCGGGTCCACGGCCAGACAATCGGTGATCAGCAGGCCGACCGGCACCAGGCAAAGCTCCTCCACCGCAATCCGCCGGCCGTATTGAACCAGACCTTTGTACCCCACGGCATAGCTCAGGTGCTTGAAGGGTATTTCATATGGCGCCAGAAGATAGAAGCCCTCCTTCAAGCCGGGCGCGGGAACCAACAGCTCCTTGCCGTCCGTCAGGGCATTGATCCTTATCTGCTGCAATCTTGCGGTAGGCCCGACAAATATCCTTTTGGCATCCCGGTACCTCTCAAGACGCCGCACCAGCTCCGCGGCTTTTCCGGAAGCTTTCCCCTCCAGCGCATCCGGAAAAGCCTCCCTCACCTCTTCTTTAGTAATCATGGCCCCACACACATTACTGCTTTCAACAAAAAAAGCCGGCAGGCTGATTCCTGTCGGCTTTGCTCGTGCTATAGCAGTCATTCTCAGAACTTGGACTTTTCCTTTTGCCCGGTCAACATGGCGTAGCTGGCATGTTCCTTTGCCATGCTCTCCTGGTTGACCAGCGAAACCCGCACACCACCGGAGGTATCTTCAGGCAGACGCGAGGCCATCTCTTGTTTGACAAAACCATGCTCAACCAGGGTGGCGATATCATCCCACATGGAGGCGCTGCCCAGCAAAGCAACAATAATAGCCTGCCCATCCCGTTGGAATTTCCCGACATAGGTTTTGCCGGCAGCCGCCGTATAGCCGGTTTTTCCTCCAACCGCCCCATCCAGGGTCCACAACGCCTTGTTGTGGCTCCGCAGCACCTTGCCATCGCTGGTGCGCACCTGGGTGGTTGACATGCGCTCGGCAAACTCGGGGTTACGCATGGCCCGATTAAAAACCGTGGCCAAATCACGGGCCGTGGTCTGCTGACCGGGCTTGGTCAAACCATTGGCGCTCTTGCAGATAGTATTTTGCGCGCCAAGGGATTCGGCCTTTTTGGTCATCAATCTGGCAAAGGCCTGCTCCGAACCGGCAACCTTTTCCGCCAAAGCCACGCTGGCATCATTTGCCGAAGCAAGCAACACGGCGTTAATCAAATCGCTGGCCTGATAGGAAGCGCCTTTTCTCAGATATATCTTCGAAGCCGGCATGTTCGCGGCATAGGCGCTGGCGCGCACCATCTCATTGCCAGTAAAACTTTCAATGGCAATGAGTCCGGTGAGCACTTTAATGGTGCTGGCCGGCTGCCCAGGACGATCCGCACTGAGGTCGTACAAGACCTTGCCGGTTTTGGCATCCATGACATAGGCGCTGCGGCAGGTAAGTTTTCCTTGCAGCTCCGTGGGAACCTCGGCGGCTACGACA
>JAZDIS010000230.1:0-2190 GCA_043804705.1 Pseudomonadota bacterium
TCAAGGATATTGATCAGATCCCTGGGCACACCAAGAACAGGAACAGCCTCCTCCGCTTTTTCCCTGCGCTCCTGGACAATGGTCCCGTTGTTCCGTCTGCCGCCATTCCCGGCGCGGCGCTCCAAAGGTACAGGCACCCAGCCGTTTTCCGGCGAGACCCTAAAGCTCCTCCGGTCCAGCACGGAACTGATCAGGATGTTCTCCCTGTCCTCTGCCGGAACCACCAAGGCCCTGGCAATGATGTTAACCGTGGCGTCCTGGGTCTTGCTGGTTTCCTTGAGATTGTCAACGATCTGTAAAAAATTGAGTTCCCGTTCCTCGATCTCCCCCCAGACCCGCCCGGCCTCCTCCCGGGAACTCGGACCAATGGCCATCCTCCCTCGCAAAAACCGGCCATCGTCGTCGAACATGGCCAAAAACGCCCGGTTAAAACCCAACCCCTCCCGGGAGGTGATTCCCACCAGAACGGCCCGCAGAATCTGATCAAGTTCCACGGTGCTCAGATACACGGTATTCATCTTCAACGACAACTGATGCAGAAGCTGAATCCTGAAATGCGCCTCTTCCAGCTCTTCTTGGTACTTACGGTTTTCAAAGACCAACCGCCGTTTTTCCAAGGCCTTGCGCGCCACATGGAATATTTCTTCAAACTGCACCGGCTTGGACAGGTAATCCGTGGCGCCCTTGCGCATGCAGTCCATGGCCACCCGCAGGTCAGCGATGCCGGTTAGCATGACCACGGCGGCATCGGGATATTGATCCACGATCTGGGGCAAAAGAGAAAGGCCATTGGTATCCGGGAGACCGATGTCAAGAAGGACCAGGGCCACATTCCGGGAGGCTATCAACTGCATGAGCTCCGCAGCCGAGGCGCATTCCACCACGGGCAGGCCGTGCTCTTCGAAATAGATCCTGAGCGGCTCGCGGATTGCCGCGTCATCATCAACGATGGCGACAATCTCGCCGTTTTGCAGCAGCTGTCCCAAGGAAATGGAAACATGTTGGTGCAGCCCGGAAACCGTCTCGACCATAAAAACACCCTGGGACACAAAAGGAAAGACTGGCGGGCCTCGGCACGAGGCTTAGGGTCCGTTACAATACCCTTTACATTTCAGACCATCGTCCGCTAACAACGGCCTGCTACAATGCTAAGATGCCGGGCAAAGCGCTGTCAAGGGAAAACACCGCCGGCCACGGAATCCGAAATGGTTGAAACAAAAAAATATCGCACCCCCGAACCACCCCGGGAATGCGATATTTTTTTATCGGAGCCTCAATGTCTTGAAATCGGCAGGGCTTACATTTCAACCAAGAGCTTGTTGCTGTCTTCATTCCAGCGCACTACCAGCCACCAGAGGGCCATGAGCAGAAAAATCGCCGCCAGGGTGCCTCCGTAACCGAGGAAGGTGTCCGGCATGTAAACAAAGCTGCCGAGCTTGCCGGCGTTGGTGATCCCCTCATTCTGGAAGGCTTCCAGCCCTTCGATATCAGTGGCGGAAAACCATTGGGAAACCAAGGAGTTCGAGATACCGAAAAAAGGAACCACGATCCACAGCTTGATCTGGCCTTCTCCCACCCGCCACAGGGTACCGGTACCGCAACCGCCGGCGAGAATGGCGCCGAAGCCGAAAATGACACCGCCAACCACGCCGCCCCAACCAAAGGTGCCGCGCACATAGTGCTCCACAGCGTTGATTCCGCCGGCCTTGACGATCACCCCGCCGATGGTCAGCAACACGATGCTCAAGGCAACAGACTTGGCCATGGTGGCGTTGCCGGTCATGTGCGGCTCACGGAAGCCCTGGATCATGCACCAGCGGCCCCGCTGCATGGTGTACCCCAACCCGGCGGCAAGCAGCAGCACCCCGCCCATCTTGGTGAGAGCCTCGTCGGCGGTGTAGGTGTAGGCGCCCCAGATCATGACCAGCAGGGCAACGATCCCGAGCACCACCTGGGTCCCGAAGGGAACTTCGATGGTCTTGGCCCCGCCACTGCCCCAGGTGACATTTTCCATTTCCCAATAGATGTACTTGAGGCCGAGAATAGCGCCGGCAATGAGACCAATCATCATGGCGAACCCGGCGGCGGACAGATTACCGATGGCGTTGTAGAATCCGCCCACGTTGCAGCCGCCGGCAAGGGCAGCCCCGATCCCCATGAGGATACCGGCAACCACCCCCTTGACCATTT
>JAZDIS010000231.1:0-7076 GCA_043804705.1 Pseudomonadota bacterium
CAGGTCAAAGCGGGCATCCTCCCGATACTTTGCCGCCACCACCAGCCGTTGCTCCAGATCCCAGAGCAGATCATCCTGGCTGTCGTAGAACGCCTGGGCCTCAGGATTGTGGCTGTAGCCGGCGCTCAGGCCGGTAAAGCCCCGCAGGCTTACCGAGACCTCCTCGGACTGCCACTCGGTAAACGCCAGACCGGGCGCGGGGAAAAAGAGCAGCGCACCCAAGCAAACCGTGGACAGCGCAAGAATCCCCCTTCTCACCCGCGCACCTCATCGCGCTCCAGCCTGCCGTCCCGGAGATGGATAAGCCGCCGGGCTTGATCCATGACCCGCTGGTCATGGGTGGAAAAAAGAAAGGTTATCCCCTGCTCCTGGTTGAGACGCTCCATGAGATCGAGGATCGCATCCGCCGTTGCCGAATCCACATTGGCGGTGGGCTCATCCGCCAAAACAATGGCGGGCCGGGAGACAATGGCCCGGGCAATGGCAATCCGCTGCTGCTGACCGCCGGAAAGCTCGTCCGGCCTGCGCTGGGCCAGCTCGGCCATGCCGACCTCGGCCAGCACCGCCATGACCCGCTGACGGCGCTGGGCATTGGGAATATTCTGCAGGGCCAGGACGAACTCGGCATTTTCGCAGGCAGTCAGCACCGGATTCAAGTTATAGGACTGGAAGACGAAACCGATACGGTCGCGCCGCAGCCGGGCCAGGGCGCTGCGCCCCAGCTCGGCGAGATCGCGCCCCTCCAACCGCACCCTGCCCAGGGAAGGTTCATCAAGGGCGCCGATCAGATTGAGGATCGTCGTTTTCCCGGAGCCGGACGGCCCGCAGAGCACGCTGAACTCCCCGGCCTGCACCTGAAGGGAAAAATCGGTCACTGCGGCGACCTGCACCTTGCCCTGCTGATAAATCCTGCTGACATTTTCGAGCTGCACAAGCGGCTTGTTGTTCATGGTCTGCTCTTTCATAACACCTTTTACCCCTGCTTCAGATTCTCCACCGGCGTGGTCCTGCCCGCTTTGAAAGCCGGAAAGATCCCGGCCGCCAGGGTCAGGGAAAACACCACCCCGGCTATCCACACGGCACTTTCCCGGTAGAGCCGGAACTTCATGACCGGATCCACCAAAACGCCGCCGGCGCTGTAATCCTCCCCTATCTGCGCGCTGAAATCAATGCCGACCTTGGCCATGTAGAGAAACCAGGGCGTGGTGATGATCACCCCCAGAATCAGCCCCAAAAGGCCAAGCCAGCAGGACTCCAGCAGCACCAGCCGCACCACCTGTCCCGGCATCATCCCCAGGGCCATCATGATCCCGAATTCCCGGCGCCTTTCCATGACGCTCATCAGCAGGGTGTTCATGATCCCGGCAGCGATGACCAGCCCAACGAGAAACTGCATCAGGTAATTGAACAACCTATCCACCCCGATAAGCCCGGCCAGATCGGGCTGGCTCTCCTGCCAGGTGAGCACCCCGATATCCTGCTTCCGGGACCACAGCCGCGCCAGCTTGCCCTTTATAGCCGTTGCATCCCGGTGATCGGCCAGAAAGATCGCCACCAGGGAAGCAGCGTTGGACTCGTAACCGAGGGCCTTACGCACCAGGGCCAGGGGCAAAAGAACCACCCCCCCGTCCACCGAGTCCTCCCCGGTCTTGAAAATACCGCTCACCCGGCCAAGCTCGCTGACCAGCTCCCCATTCGTATCGGTCAGGGTGAAGATCAACTTTTTGCCCAGGCGCAGGTTTAATTTTTCCGCCATCTTTGCCCCAACCACAACCCCATGCTCCTCGCCGATGGAAAAGCACCGCCCTTCAACCAGGGTGCGCAGAAAGATATTATGGGCCTGGGTTTCCCGGGCCGGATCGATGGCGATGAAGGAGCCGCCCACGCTCTTGGCGCCGCTGGCGAACATGGCTTGGCCCATGATGCGGGTCTGCGCGGCGATTACCCCCGTGGTTTGCAAAGCCTTCTCCCGTACAGCTTCTGCATCGAGCAACCGCTTATCCAGGGTCGGGGTATCCTGATAGTCCGGATGCTCAACGCTCAAATGCCCCAGACCCATCACGGCGCTGGTGTTGATCATGTTGGTGTAGGCATAGTCACCGGAGGCGGTAAAGGTCACGGAGAGCAAAACGCCGAAGGCCACGGAAAAGGCGGTGATCACGCTCCGCCGCTTGTTGCGCATCAGGGTTCGCCAGGCCATGGTCTTAAGCTGCATCAACGCTCTCCTAGCGATGGTAAATAGCGGCAAGCGGCTTGAGCATCGCCGCCTTGAGCGCAGGGTAAAGAATGGCCAGCCCCGCCACCAGATAAAGAAAGATGACAGGCAGCACCACACTGTTGACCGTGACCACACAGTACCATTTCGCATCCAAGGCGACTCCGGCAATGGTGGAGGAGGATTGGACAAAACCGGAAAAATCGATGGGATGGCGGCTGAAATACAAAGAAAGAGGCAAGCCGACGGCCAGGGCCAGAACAACGGCCACGGTGACCTGGAGCATGCTCTCCACCACGATCATGGCGAAAAGCCCCCAGGGGGAAAATCCCAGGGCCTTCATCACCCCGAACTCGGGAATCCGCTCAAAGACGCTCATCAACAGGGCGTTGAGGGTCAGGATGCCCACGGCGGCATAGGTGATGAGCAGCATGATCACCAGGGAGATGTCGCTCATCTCAAAAAGCCGCGCCAGTACCGGTTGGAGCTGCCGCCAGTTTCGCACCTCGTAGCCGGGCAGCAATTGCGCCAGCCGGGTCGTGGCTTGACTGAGATCCTCTGTGGCCACCTGCCGCTTGACCACGATCTGCTGCACCCCGCGCGGCACGATCATCAGCCTGCGGAAGGTAGGAGCGATGATGAAAAACCCGCTGCGGTCCACCCCTTCGGCCACCGATTTCAGTATGCCCCGCACCCGAAAGAGTTCGTTGGCCATGGAGCCGTCCGAAGCCTGGGCCACAACCACCACCTCGTTTCCCACCTTCAGGCCCAGAATCCGGGCGAGCTTGCGGCCAACCACCACCCCAGCCCCATCCTCTTCGGCAAGCCATTGCCCTTGCCAGACATGCTGATTGAGGGCGGTAACCAGCCGCTCCCTGGCCAGATCAACGCCCCGCAGCTCGATACCGCTCGAGGCATTGCCCGCCGCTGCCAGAGCGCTTGCGTAAAGACGCGGGGCCGCGATAAAGCCCTCCTTGCCGAGGAGGGCAAGCACTGTCTCGTCTTCGGCAATGACCTTATAGAGGTCCGGATCAGCGCGAAATCCGTGGGCGTGGATCTGAAACTCCCCGAGGTCCATGCCCACCGCATTTTTTTCCATGCCTGCGAGCCAGCCTTCCAGCAGACTGGCATAGAAGATCATGATTGCGCAGGCAAAGGCCATGGCCCCCACGGTGATCCAGGTTCTGGTCCGGGCGCGGTTGAAATTTCTCAGGGCAAAGGAAACAATCTGCACGTTTCACCTCTCCGGAAACACGGTTCTCTCAGCGACGGCGTAACTCCAACAGGGAAAAAAGCGATTCGGGCAGGTCGAGATCAAAACGCAGGGCTTCATAGACTAGCTCCGTGTATTCCCCGGGCTTGTCCGTGGGCACGACCTTGAGCAGGGCAGGCAGCAGGCGGCCCCCCATGTTCTTGACCTCGCTGAAATAGATGGTGCGGGCCAGGACATTGTCCTCGTCATAGTAGGTGGCGAGCAGGGGGAGATGACCCTGGGCCGTAACACTCATGACGATCCTGCCCCAGACCACGGCGGCATCCCGGTGCGGCTGCAGGGTGAATTCGATGATCTCCCTGCCGTCCCTTTTCCCCCGGAAGGTGAGGCGCGGCTCGTAATCCTCGGCCAGCCGCGATTCCTTAACCAGATCGTCGTTGGTGAAATGGCTGCCCATCCAGGAGCTCATCATCATGCCGGAGGTGAGGCGTATGGTACGGTCGGTCTTGGGAAGATAGGTGTACATGGTGTTGCCGGTTTTCAGGCTGGCCGTATCCTTTTCCTTGAGCGGGGAGACGATGCGGACCAGGGATTTATCCTTGCCCCTGGACCAGATCTCCATGCGCATGATCCGGGTGTAGTTGACGGTTTTTACCTGCATGCGCACCATACCCTGGGAGCTGGTGGCGCGCCAGAGATCGTCGATCTCCAGAAGAATGGCGCGGGCCTCCTGTTCGTCTTGGGCTGGAGCGGAAACGGCGGTTTCGGCCGGCCCGGACAGACCACCGCACACAACCAGCAGGGCCAGGATGCTGAGCCAAAAGACCGCCCGGCTCATAAGAGGGTGCCCGTATAGTTGAAGGTCCTGAGCCTGCTCCCCCCGCGTCCGGGCTGGCCCGGCTGGCGAAAGATCCCGACCAGCTCATCCGGTCTGGGGTGCAGGTGGGAAAGATCAACCAGCCCGTAAGCCACCCCCCGGGCGGCAAGTTCCGCGCTGTGCGGCACAAGGGAAAAGGGTCGATCAGCCACGGCCACGGTCTGGCCCCAGCACTGCTTGAGAACGATCACCTCGCCCTTGGGGCTGACCAGAGGCTGATCGTATTTAAAAAACGGGGAGGCCAGCCGGGCGGTGAAGAGCGGAGGCAGGCCATAGATGGTCATGCCCATTGGCAACGCGTTTTTATGGCCGAGAACATCGAACAGGTTCTGCCGGTCCGTTTCAATGGCCAGCTGGACGTTGCTGAGCCCCAGTCCGGCCAGGGCCTGCACGCTCATGCTGTTCAAGACATTCAGGGTATAATCGCCGAAAAGAAGCAGCCTCTCGCTCGGAGCCTGCCCGGTCCCGGCCCGGCCTTTTTTGCGGCCTGACGGAGGGCTCTCCTCTCCCGCCTCAGCCACCGCCTGGCCACCTGCCTCAAACAGCAGACGTTGGCCGAGGTGGCCGATCTGCCAGGCGTTGTAACCGCTATCGCGCAAATGACCAATGGCTTCCCGGTAAAACGGCAGATCCGCCTCCAGGATCACCGGCGGCAGCGCCCAGACCAGCTGCCGCCGGTACGGGGTCAACCGTTTTTGCTGCCGGGAGAATTGGGCAAAGGTCTGCCGGGACAGGGTGATGACCAGTCGCGAGGGCGCGGTGGGCAGCTGCACCTTAAGCGATTCAAAATCATCGATCTTCAGCCACCATTCCAGGGGCAGCTGCACCTGGGGCACGCCCCGGCGGCCCTGCGCCTGACCCTGCCGGGTTTGAGCGTGAACCTGAATCTGGCCTCGGGCGGGCCGCTCCTCCCGGGTCTTGCCCCCGGTTGGCCTGCTGACCGGCTTTCCCAGGAAATGGGCGATCTGGGCGAGCTTGCGGGGATCAACCAGATTGGCCACCTTCTTGCTGAACAACCCCGGCTGGATCCCCTTCTTGGCCTCCTGACGGCGGCGCTCGCCCAGGTCGACCTTGTAGAGGCTGTCGCCCCATTGCGCGCCCGGCGGCAGATCGAGCTGCACCTTGCTGGCCGCCACGGCCTTTTCCAAAGCAACCTTCCCCTGCCACAACCCCTTAAGGGTAAAGGACTGCCGTTCGCCCGAACCTTCCTGATGGATGCGCAGCCGGTCGCCGATCCGAAGCGGTTCTTTCAGGGTCATCTGGCCGCGATTGGCGGTGACCTTCTCGATCTTGCCCACAAACAGACCGATATTACCCGAGTGCTGCGGGGCGATGATGTCCGCCGGTTGGGCTTTTTTGAAATAGCCGAGAGAGGCCTTGCGGCCCATGGCCTGTTCCAGCAGCTCCTTGGCCTCGGCCAGCACCGCTGGGGTCGCTGGATTATCAAGGGCCAGCCGATAGGCCCTGACCACCGAACCCACATACTGGGCGCTGCGCATCCTCCCTTCGATCTTGAGCGAGCTGACCCCGGCCTGCCGCAGCTGGGGAATCAGCTCAAGCCCGGCCAGATCGTTCATGGAAAAGAGATACCCCGCCGGAGCCCCAGGGCCACGCCCCTTACTGCCCCAGGTGTAGCGCCTGCGGCAGGGCTGGACACAACGGCCCCGCAATCCACTCTTTCCGCCGAGGTAGCTGCTGAACAGACACAAGCCGGAATAGGCGAAACACAGGGCGCCATGAACAAAGACCTCAAGCTCCACCGGGCATTGCCTGTGGATCTGCCCTATCTCACCAAGGGTCATCTCCCGGGCCAGGACCACCCTTTTAAAACCCATCTCGGAAAACTGCCGGACATTGAGGGAATTGTGCGCGCCCATGAGGGTGCTGGCATGCAGGCGCAGGTTGGGAAAGAACTTCCGGGCCAGATAGGAGATGCCGAGATCCTGAACAATGAGGGCGTCGGCCTTGAGCGCCTCAAGGGCAGCCAGCTCCTCCACCGCCTTGCCGATCTCTTCTTCTTTCATCAGGCTGTTCATGGCCAGATAGACCCGGACCCGGTTCTTGTGGGCATAGTCGATCATCGCCGCCACCTCGGCCAGGGAAAAATGCCGGGCCAGGGCTCTGGCATTAAAGGCCGGAGCCCCGATGTAGACGGCGTCGGCCCCGCTCTCCACCGCCGCCTCAAAGGCCTCGATGGTGCCGGCCGGGGCAAGCAACTCCATGTTCCGTGCAGGTTGTTTTTCCATGACTCTCAAAGCCTCTCTCCGAACAGTGCCGTGCCCACCCGCACCAGAGTGGCGCCTTCCTCGATAGCCACCTCGAAATCGGCGGACATCCCCATGGAGAGTTCCACCACCCCTTGCCGGCCCAGGATCCCTTGGCCGGCAAGCTCTTCCCCCAGCACGCGAAGCCGGCGGAAACAGCCCCGGCTTTCCTCCGGATCATCAACAAAGGGCGGCATGGTCATGAGCCCTTGCAGGCTCAGGTGCGGAAACTGTTGCAACTCGCGGCACAACTGCCCGGCCTCCTCCGGGGCGACCCCGGCTTTCTGCGCCTCCCCGCCCACGTTGACCTGCACCAGGACCGGCATGGTCTTGCCCAGCTCAACGAGTCTCGTTTCCAGCGCCTTGGCGAGCTTGAGCCGGTCGAGGGTTTCGATCCAGTCAAAAATCGCCGCCGCGATCCTGGCCTTGTTGCTGTGCAGATGCCCGATGCAATGCCAGATTAAGCGGCCGGATGGCGCCCTCCGGCCGCTTACCGCCCCTTGGCCA
>JAZDIS010000232.1:0-3692 GCA_043804705.1 Pseudomonadota bacterium
GGCCATGAGCAGGGTGTAGACCGGGAGAAAGAGGTTGTGGGGTTGGATCTCCTCGATATTTCGGATAATGTCCCTGACCTGTTGATGGGTGGTGTAGTCTCCGTTTTTGAGCAGGGCCATCAGGAAGAACAGACCCTCTACCCCGGTGAAATATGCCTGTTCGTTCTGGTTGGCTTTTCTGATCTTGGCGAGATCTTCTTCATAGCAGCGAATGGCCAAGGGGGTTTCCCCGGCAAGAAACTGCTGCCAGCCCCGCACTCCCAAGGGCACCCCCTGTTGCTGGCTGGTGCTAAGCCAGGCGGAGGCGGCTCGGGTTTGTCCCCGGATGAGCAGATGGGAGGTGAGCAGATAGGAAAAAGGCTCGCGGTTTTTCGCGGGCAGGGATTTAAGGAAACGCTTATCTTCTAAATATTCGAGAGGCAGGGTGATCTCCGCAAGGTGGAGCAGGCCGTCTAAAAATATCTGGTGCAGGGCATAGAGCTCGACATGCAGGGGGAGTCCGGCAAACCATGGCGGATCAAAGGGGTTGCCGCAGAGAGTGAGCAGCGGGTTTTCCGGGAAACGGTCGGGAAACTCCTCTTGAAGTTCAAGAAGGCGGAGGAGATTGTGATTGTATCCGGTTTCGTCTGTGGTCAGAAGGCTAAGACGAAGATCGCGCAGAGCCCGGCGCCACAGGAATTCGGGCGCTGGGTTTTCTTCCGGAGTTGGGGTTGGCCAAGCGAGTTTGATGGCGGTAGCCAGGGCGGGGAAATACGGATACTTCCGGGCATCGTGTGCCACGAGTTCAAGGATTTCCTTGCGGCAGGTGCAGCCATTTTTGAGAAGATTTTTCTCTGCCAGCTCGGTCAAGGCGGCCAGGAGATTTTTTTCCGTGGCCGTGGGCCAGGACTGACTGGTTGGTGGGGGGAACAGGCAGGAAACCAGGGTGGCTTCTTGGGCCGGTTCTCCAACCAGGGCGCAGGCTTGCACGACAAAGCGGAGTTTCGGCGGCAAGGATTGGTATGCGGCCCAAAGATCCTGTTTTTTTTGCGGGGTACTCATTGGCAAGGCGGCAATCCTAAGTTCGGATGAAACTGTTGAGTTTGGCGACAAGGGCGTCCTCGGGCAAGGCCCCGACAACCTGATCGATAATCTGGCCGTTTTTAAAAAAAACAAGGGTCGGGACGCCCCTGATTCCGTATTGCCCGGCGATGAGATGGTTTGTGCTGGTGTCGATCTTGGCGATGATCGCCTGACCGAAAAATTGTCGTGCCAGGCGGTCTATAACCGGAGCCAGCGTCCGGCAGGGACCGCAGCTTGGCGAATAGAAATCGAGCATCAGCGGCAGATCTGCCTCGCGGATCACCTGTACTGCCTCCTGGTCGGTAAGTTCAAGCGGCGTGGCGTAACCGGCCATGGGCAGTGGGGCCTGGCATCTGCCGCAACGCGGACCACGGTGTTGTTTGCTGGTTGGCTTTTATTCTTGGTCTTACAGCTTGGACATGCAACAATCAGGGTATTCATGGTATGATGCCGGTCAAGGGAAATAAGAGGATAATAAGGTCGCCGTGCATGAAAGTCCATTTTTTGGGGGTTGGCGAAGCCTGCGACCCGGAGCGGTTCAACACCTCGCTTCTGGTTTTAAGCGGCAGCAAGAAGCATTATATCCTACTTGACTGCGGATTTACTACCCCCCATCGATATTTTGCTGATTGTTCCGATCCGAACCAGCTTGACGCTCTCTGGATCTCGCATTTTCATGGGGATCATTTTTTTGGAATTCCTCTGCTGCTCCTGAGGTTTTGGGAGATGGGGCGGATCAAACCGCTGTTGTTGGTCGGGTCGCCTGGTTTGCAGAAGAAGGTGGAAAAAGTTCTGGACCTGGCCTATCCCGATTTTCTGGGGAAACTGCAGTATGCTTTGCAGTATCGCGAGCTGGAGGATGGCGGCTCTTTCCAGGTGGCTGGATTTCTCTGGCAGGTGGCTGCCACGGAACACTCGCAGCCCTGTCTGGCCGTCAAATTAAGCGCCGACGGGAAGTCGCTATTCTACAGTGGAGATGGGCGGCCAACCCAGGCGTCAGCCAGTCTGGCAAAGGGTTGCACGCTTGTGGTGCATGAGGCTTATCGGGTTGTCGGGCAGACCGTCAACCATGGCAGCCTTGCCGAGTGTCTCGCCCTGGCGCATCAGGTTGGCTGTGAAAAGCTGGCAATAGTGCATGTCGCGCATTATGAGCGGGTGCGGGAAGAAATGGAGATTCGGAGGCTCTTGCAGGAAAGCGGCCTGCCGGGTGTTTTTCTGCCGGAACCGGGAGAGATATTGAGTCTCTGATCTATATTCAACAATGGGGAGCCCGTGATGGAGCAGGATGTAACCGTGGAGAAGTATGGGGTCCAGGAGATCGCCGCTTGGCTGGTGATCGTCGTGCTTGTCTCGCTTATTGTCAACACGCTTTCTTTTCTTTTTCTTCCCTTGAGTGTGTCTCTGCTTATTTTCTTCGCTTTGGGGATGCCCCTGGAGTTTCTCCGGCGGTTCGGGGTTCCTGGCTGGCTCCGCATTTTCCTTGTGGTTTCGCTTGTTCTCGGGAGTATGTATCTGATTGTCTGGCGGATTCAATCCAATGTTCTGGAGTGTATCGCCCAGCGACCGGTTATTGAGGAGCAGCTCACTGGGCATGCTACCCGTATCTTGGGGTATTTTGGTATGTCTCTGGAGCAAGGCAAAGAAATGGCTGCGAGCTTTTTGGGCAGTATGGACGGTAAAAAGTTGGAGCCGTTGGGGTCGTTTCTTCAGGCGGCAGGGGGTTCTTTTTTTCAGTTTCTGGGGAACACGGTCTGGGTCGTGCTGTTTTTGATCTTCATGCTGGCCGAGCGTGAAGGGTTGCAAGCTCGGCTGCACAATGCCCTTGGAAAACGGCGGGCGGAAAAAATTCTCAAGGTTGGCGGACGGATCAGCCTGGCGGTGGAGGAGTATCTGGGGCTTAAAACCCTGATCAGCCTGATGGTCGGGGTGCTGACGGCCATCACCCTCTGGTTGTTCGATATCCACTTCCCCCTGCTGTGGGGATTTCTCACCTTTCTGCTCAATTTTATCCCGAATATCGGCGCCCTTATCGCCACGGTCCCTCCCGTGATTTTAGCTCTTTTTCAGTTCGGTTCGTTGAGTGTGGCGCTGGTCGTTGCCGGAATGCTTGTCTCTGTTCATTTGGTGGTGGGAAATTATTTGGAACCAAAGATCATGGGGCGCGGTCTTGATCTTAGTCCCCTGGTGGTGTTGTTCTCTCTTGTTTTTTGGGGTTGGATGTGGGGTGGGGTTGGCATGCTGTTGGCCGTGCCCATCACGGCCGCATTCAAGATCGCCATGGAAGAATATAAACCAACCCAGGTTGTGGCGAAAATGATTAGCGAGGAATAGTGGCGGTTTTTTGCGGAATGATTATTTTTTGTGGCATCTGTTTCGTAATGTTAAATTTTCAAATGCAAGGAGAAATGTATGTACAGCAGTGACAATGGCAGAACAATGGTTATTGACCAGTCCCGCTCCCAGGCGGCAACCCTTTTCCTGGCCAAGGTCTTCAACTGGATGGCCATCGGCCTTGGTCTCACCGGGGTTACCGCCCTGGTGGTAGCCAGCACCCCGGCCCTGCAGCAGGCAATCTTCGGCAACAAGATCCTGTTCTATGGCATGATTTTCGGCGAACTCGGCATGGTGAT
>JAZDIS010000233.1:0-4125 GCA_043804705.1 Pseudomonadota bacterium
CCTCTTCCTCGCATCTGCGGCACTGCCGAACCGTTATCTTCCCTATTTTTCCTTGAGCTCCTCATGCCGCCCCCCTGGTGAGAAAATGGCGCACCTTGGGATCTCCGGAGGCAACCGCCTCCCTGGGATTGCCGGTGTTGATCATGGTGTGGGTCACGCTGTCCAGAAAAACCGAATTGGTGCCGATACCGAGGATACTGGCCAGCTCATGGGTGATCACCACGATGGTCGTCTCCAGACTGTCGCGCAGTTCGAGGATCAGATCGTCAAGCCGCTTGGCCGTAAGCGGATCGAGGCCGGAAGAAGGTTCGTCGATCACCAGGGTATCCGGGTCAAGGGCCATGGCCCTGGCCAGACCCGCCCGTTTTTTCATGCCGCCGCTCAACTCCGCAGGATAAAACTCCTCAAAACCGGCCAGCCCCACCAGGGCCAGCTTGAAGGAAACGATCTCCGCAATCCGGCGGGAGGGAAGCGCGGTGTACTCCTTAAGCGGCAGGGCAACGTTTTCCGCCAGGGTCAGCGAACTCCACAGGGCGCCGCCCTGGAACATGATGCCGAGCCGCCGCTTGAGCCGCTCCTGTTGCTCCGGCTCCACGCTCCAGAAATCCTCGCCGCCGTAAAAAACAGTGCCCTTGGCCGGGCGTTGCAGGCCGACCAAGGCCCGCATCAGGGTCGTCTTGCCGCAGCCGTTGCCGCCCATGATCACGAAGATATCCCCCTTGTTGACCACGAAATTGAGATCCCGCTGGATGACGAACGCGCCATAGGCCATGGTCAGGTCGCGGATTTCGATGTGGGGAGCGGCGGTCATGATTCAAATCCCCAGCCGGTAGAAGATAATGGTCAGCAACGAAGCCGAAATAGTGATCAGCAGGATACCGGTCACCACCGCCGAGGTTGCCGCCTCGCCCACGGATTCGGCGCTTCTGCCGCACTGCATCCCGCGCAGACAACCGGCATAGGCGACCATCGCCCCGTAGACGCTGCCCTTGGTGAGCCCCACCAGAAAATGCTTCAGCTCCAAGGCCCGCAGGGTTTCCGTATAGTACTCGAACATGCCGATGTCAAAAATGGTGGCCGAGACCAGCAACCCGGCCAGCATCCCGGCAAAGCCGGCGTACATGGTGAGGAGCGGCACCATCAGCATCAGGGCCAGCATTCGGGGCAGAACCAGAAAATCAACCGGCGAGATGCCCATGGTCTTGAAGGCGTCGAGCTCCTCGTTGACCTGCATGGTGCCGAGCTGGGCCGCGAATGCCGCGCCGGTGCGCCCGGCGATGATGATCCCGGTCATAAGCGCCCCCACCTCGCGCACCATGCCGATGGCCACCAAGTCGGCAATGAAGATCTGGGCGCCGACCATGCGGAGCTGATCAGCCCCCAGATAGGCCAGGATGAGGCCGACGAGAAAACTGATCACCGAGACGATACCCAGGGCTCGGGGCCCGACCTCTTCAATCTCCCACCAGAGATCACTCAAGCGGAATCGGGCTCGCCCCTTCAGCAGCCGGCCAAAGGAGAGGGTGATCTCGCCGAGAAAATACAGCATCTCGGGGGCACCGCGAAAGAAGGCCATCGTTGCCGCGCCCACCTGAAAAAGCAGGCTCTGCCTGGTGCTGCTCCGCCGCGCCGCCTTCTGCTCGGGTACGGCGGCGGCCATGGCCAGGAGATGGCGAACCCCCTTGGGCAACCCCTCCTGGTCGATGCCGACGCCCCGCTCGGCGCACAACGCGAACACCTCCCGGAGAAAGGCGAGAAACCCGGTGTCCCAAGAGGAGAGTTGCCCTGTATTGAAAGAAAGGCGGCGGCCATCTCCCAGCTCGGCCAGAATCACCCCGGCGGCAGGCAGATCCTGATCCTGGCACCAGCGTCCGATACAGGAAACCTCAAGCAGATCGTCACCACTGCGGCGCGTATCGAGCTGCCATTTCTTTTCGGCGCTGTTATGGAATCGGGTGGAGGTCACATCCGCACCGTTGACAATCTCAAGCTATTTTCACAACCAACCATCGCAACTTTTGCCGGGCAACAGAGTATCACACCTAACATCATGAAGAACCGGCTCTCCGCTGTCAACCGGAAACATGGAAATTCCCGATTCAGGCCTTGGCCGACAAACCTGCTGCCGGTCGCCGCAGGCATCTGATATACTGCCTGCACGAACATTTCGTTACCCTCTGACAATGGTCCCTTGCCATGCTTGAAAAACCAGCCCTCCCAGCCGCCCTTTGCCTTGCCGCCCTGCTTTGCCTCGCGGCCTGTTCTCCCTTCGCCCATCTGACCGAGGTCAACAATACCATCGGCGAGGCACACGGCCCCAAGGCCGCGGACTGCGGCGACTGCCACCTCGAACAGTTCGGCGAATGGCAGGCCTCGGCCCATGCCCAGGCCTTTGCCAACCCCAGGTTTCAGGCCGTCTTGACCGGCGGGGCCGACGAATCCTGTCTCGGCTGCCATGTCCCGGATACGATCCGCACCAACAACGAACCCCCTGCTCCCCGCCGCTACAATCGCCAGGACGGGGTTTCCTGCGCTGCCTGCCATCTGAGCCGGGGCGCAATGACCGGTCCGGAACCGGAATCAGCCCTGCTCACCCCCCACCCGGTTACGGTCCAACCTGAATTCTTCCGCAACAGCGGACTGTGCGGCACCTGCCATACGGAAACCTTCAGCGACTGGCGGGCAAGCCGCCGCGCCCAACCGGCCACGCCAACCTGCCAGGAATGCCACATGCCCCAAGTGGTCCGCACGGCAACCAAGGGCGGCAACCTCTTTGCCAAAGCCCTGGTCGCCTTTGAAGAGAGCCGCCCCACCCGGCGGCACACCTTCGGCCTTGCCCACCTTGCCGGGATGCCCGGGGCAGTGCGCACGGAGTTGTTGGCCTGGCAGCCCGGACCGCTCAACATCCTGCAGCTGTCCATCACCAACACCCTGCCCCACCTTCTGCCCGCCGGCTCCTTCCGTTCCCGCCAGGTCCATCTGGCCGTACGCCTGTACAACCCGGAGCGCACCCTGCTGGCCGAAAATCTCGTACCCCTGGCCGGAGAAAACCTGCCGCCGCTCAAGCCGGGAGAACAACGCCTGGTTTTCATCCGTCTTGCCCCGAGGCAAGACGCACCGCCCTCCAGCCTGCTGGGTGTGGAACTCCGGCTTGGCCCCAACGGAAACCAGGGGGGGATGGTCCTTGCCGCCAGCGAACTCCCTCTGCCTTTGGCGCCATAAATCCGGCTTGACATTGTCCCGCCAACTCCCTACTATGCTCCTTCCGCCGTTGCCGTTGCGCGGACCAAAGCTCCCTGACAACCTCGCCCAAGGCCTGCCCGATCATGCTGAATCTCACCGTCCCGACCACCTTTACTGCTTCCTGCGCCGAAAGTCTGGCCCAACTCAACCGGGAATATGCCCCGAGCGGCCACAGGGTGCATGAGGTCTACGGCTCCCTGCAAGGCGCCCCCTTCAACTCGGCCCGTCCGGCCAAATATCTGCCCTCCCCGACCCAGGCCCAGTTTCGCCGCCATATCAGCACGCTTGCCGGCAACGACATCGGCTTCAACTATCTGCTCAACGCGCCGAGCTACGCCAACTACGAATACACCAGCCAAGGCCGCGCCGAACTCGAAGAGCTCCTCTCCCTGCTGGTCGATTGCGGGGTGCGTTCGGTGACCGTGGCCGTGCCCTATCTGGCCCGGATCATTGCCAGCCGCTATCCGGCCCTGGAAGTGGTGACCTCGACCATCGGCTATGTCGGGGCCATGCGCGGCATCGACCAGTGGCTTGAGGCCGGGGCCAAGCGCATCGTCCTTTATGTGGAGGCCAACCGCGACTTCCGCTTCCTGAAACGCGCCTCGCTGGAAAGCCCGGTGCCCCTTGAAGTGATCGCCAATCCGGTCTGCATCTCCCAGTGCCATTACAAATACAACCATTACTGCGTGGCGGCCCACGGCTCGCAAAAGCTCTCCGGCAGCGGGGTGCCGGGTTTTCCGTACAACGGCTTTTATCTGAACTGGTGCTTTTTGAAAAAACTCGCCAGCCCCGGCGAGTTTTTGAAAAGCCCCTGGATCCGGCCCGAGGATCTCCCGCTCTGGGAAAAGGCAGGCATCCGCTTCTTCAAGCTCGCCGGCCGGG
>JAZDIS010000234.1:0-9062 GCA_043804705.1 Pseudomonadota bacterium
GGATGTATCCGTTCGGGCCCAGGTGCTGAACCTGATGGTCCGGCTGCAGCGCCAGCTCAATCTCTCTTATCTGTTCATTTCCCATGATCTGGCGGTAATCCGCTATGTGAGCCACCGCGTGGGGGTAATGTATCTGGGGCAGATTGTCGAGATGGCCGATGTCAAGACGCTTTACGGGAACTCTTTGCATCCTTATACATGGGCACTGCTTTCCGCCGTGCCGGTGCCCGATCCGAGACGGTCCCGAAAACGGATCATCCTGGCCGGAGATGTGCCGTCACCCGTCAATCCGCCATCCGGATGCCGGTTTCACCCGCGCTGCACCGAGGTGATGCCCATCTGCCGGGAAGAGATGCCGCAAATTCGGAAAGTGGAAGGCAGCCATCAGGTTCGATGCCACCTCTATGGCAAATCCGAAAATAAGAATCTGAAACAGGCTTAAAAATCAAAAGACGATTTAAAGCCCAAAACCTGCCGGCTTTATAGAAAACAGCGCCGGCGTTACTCACAGGAAAGGAGACAGAGTATGAAACAAAGAATAGTGTTGATGATCCTTGCGATGGCAGTGGTGTCCATGGCTTCGGCCGGATTGGTGTTTGCGGCCGGAGACACCCTGGTGGTGGTTCAGGAGGCGGAACCCGTGGGACTGGATATAATGCAGAGTTCCATTCAGACAACAATGAGCGTTGGGTATAACATTAACGACACGCTTCTTAAACCTCAGGAAGACGCCACGGTCAAGCCGGGCCTGGCCCAGAAATGGGAAAAAGTGGACGATCTGACCTGGAAATTTACCCTGATAAAGGGTGCCACCTTTCACAATGGCGAGCCCATCAATGCCGCGGCGATAAAATTTTCCTTTGATCGGATCATGAGCGACACACTGAAAAGCCCCCACAAAGGCAAGCTGAACAGCTTTAAAGAAATCAAGGTGATTGACGATCACACCTTTACAATTACAATGAGCCAGCCCTATGCCCCGGGTCTGTATATGCTGGCGCAATACCTGTTCATCGTTCCGCCTGCCTATATTCAAAAGGTGGGTGATGCGGAATACAGCCTCAACCCCATTGGCTCCGGCGCTTATAAACTGGACAAATGGGTCAAGGGTCAGGAAATCCTCCTGTCGGCCTACGACAAATATTACGGCCCGAAACCGGCCTATAAAAAACTGGTGTTCAAGGGCGTTCCCGAAGAGTCATCCCGGATTGCCGCGCTTTTGACCGGCGAGGCGGATGTGATCAGCGGCGTTCCGGTGCATCAGCGCCAGAAAGTTCTGGATTCGGGCAAGGCGTACCTGACCGATCAGATGGGTTCCATGAATTACCTTGGCCTGAACACGTACGAAAAGCCCTTCAGCGATGTAAGGGTTCGGCAGGCCGTGAATCATGCAATCAACCGGACGCTCATCAATAAAGCCCTGTTCAAGGGCAAGGCGATTCTCTGCGCCGGCCCTATAAGCCCTCGGACAATGGGTGCGGATCCGACTCTGAAGCCCTACGCGTATGATCCGGCGCAAGCCAAAAAACTGCTGGCCGAGGCCGGATACCCCAACGGATTCGAGACCCGGCTGGCTTACGGCACCTATTTGCCGCAGATCCAGGAACAGGCCGAGGTAATTGTCGCGGATCTGGCCAAGGTCGGTATCAAGGTCACCCTCGAACCCTTCGAACGGGCGGTCATGTGGGACCGGTATAAAAATAAACTGCATCAGATGTTCATCTATTTCTGGGACGATGCCCCGGAGCCAGACCGCTATATGTATTCCCTGTTTCACTCCAAAAGTCGTGAATATTATTACAAGAATGAAACCGTGGATCAGTTGCTGGACAAAGGACGAAGCACTATGGATCCCGCGGCACGAGTCAAAGTTTACAACGAGCTTGACCGATATCTCTACAAAGATGCGCCGTGGGTCTATCTCTATGTGATCCCAGAAGTCTATGCCGTCTCCAACGCGGTGGACTACAAGGGCCTGCGGGATGGTTACCTGATCATGAACACGGCCAAACCGAAAAAATAAGCCGACTCATCGGCTTCACCTCAAAGCCGGCCGTTTTCCGCGGCCGGCGATAGGGATATTCATCATGGGTCGTTACATCATCAAAAGACTCTGGCACACCGTGTATGTGGCAGTGGGTATTTCAATCATCAGTTTTTTCTTTATCCATTTGTCAGGAGACCCGGTCATGCTCATGCTGCCGCCGGATGCCACAAGCGCCGAGATCGAAACCCTGCGGGAACAGCTCGGTTTTAACGATCCCTTGGTTGTGCAGTACTGGCGTTTTGCCAGCCATGCGGTGCGGGGGGATCTGGGAATGTCGCTCCAGCACAGGGTGCCGGCCATCAATCTGATTCTGGAACGGCTTCCGGCAAGTCTGGAACTTGCCGGAGCCGCCATGCTGATTTCCCTGATGGTTTCCATTCCACTGGGAATCATCTCCGCTGTCAAACGAGGATCGGTCTGGGATTTCACCTCCATGCTGGGCGCGCTGTTCGGTCTATCAATGCCCCATTTCTGGCTGGGAATCATGCTGATCCTGATCTTTTCCATCACCTTGGGCTGGCTGCCCACATCCGGCAGGGGAACACTGGCCCATCTCATTATGCCATCCCTGTCTCTGGGATTGAGTCTGATGGCAATGTTCGCCCGGCTGACCCGTTCGGTGATGCTCGATGTCCTCAATCAGGATTATGTGCGGACTGCCCGGGCCAAAGGGCTTCTGGAAAAAATGGTGATCGGCAAACATGCCCTGAAAAACGCCCTGATTCCCTTGGTTACCGTTGCCGGGATGCAGTTCGGATTTCTGATAGGCGGCACGGTCATCATCGAAACCGTATTTGCCTGGCCGGGCGTCGGCCGTCTGGTGGTTCAGGCTATTTTCACCCGGGACTACCCCCTTGTTCAAGCAGCGGTGCTGGTTCTGGCCGTTCTATTCGTCCTAATCAATCTGCTGACCGACCTGATCTATCTTTACCTGGATCCCCAGATCAGTTTCCTGGAGGCCAAATGAACGGATCCACCGAGCGGTTCCGTCACCTGCGCGCCAGCCTTCGCCTGTGGGGGGAGACATTCCAGGCCTTGAGCCGGTCCCCCGGAGCCGTGATCGGCGGCATGCTCTTTCTGGGCATCATCGCCAGCAGTCTTTTTTTCCCGCTGGTTTATCCGCGCGATCCTCTGGCCCAGAATCTGCTGATGCGTCTCACACCTCCTTTCTGGCAGGAAGGCGGCAGCCTGGCTTACCCTTTGGGCACTGACAACCTGGGACGGGATATCCTGGTGCGGATTCTCTATGGCAGCCGGGTGAGTCTGCTGGTCGGTTTTTCCTCGGTTCTGGTGGCTTGCGTCTCGGGAATCGGCCTGGGACTGATTTCCGGCTACTACGGGGGCCGGATCGACAGTGTCATCATGCGGCTGGCGGATGTTTTCATGGCCTATCCCTTCATGCTGCTGACCATTTCTGTGATTGCGGTGCTGGGCAATTCCATTTTCAACCTGATTCTGGTGCTCGGGCTCTCGGACTGGGTGACATACGCCCGCACGATCCGAGGCAGCGTTCTCAGCATCAAGAAAAAAGAATTCGTACTGGCCAGCAGAAGCGTGGGCACGCCGCACCGGGTGATTCTGATGCGGCAGATCTTTCCCAACGTGCTGTCACCGATTCTGGTGCTGGCCACGGTTCGCGTGGCCAACATCATCATCTGGGAAAGCGGCCTGTCGTTTCTGGGCATGGGCGTGCCGCCTCCCATGCCGACCTGGGGCCGGATGCTGGCCGAAGGGCGGGTTTATATCGCCGATGCGTGGTGGCTGGTTACCCTGCCGGGCCTTGCCATCATGCTGACCATACTTTCCATTAATTTACTGGGCGACGGGCTGAGGGATGCACTGGATCCGCGCCTTCGAAATATCCCAAAATGATGGTTTTGCCATCTCGTTGATATTTAATTTGCAAGTCTATAGAAGAAAGGAGTTTTATCTGTTATGAAAGCACTTGTGCTCGGTCTCGGGCTTCAAGGCAAAGCCGTCATCCATGACCTGTCTCAAAGCAGCCTGGTGGATGACATTATCGGCGCGGATTTGGACATATCTTCAGCGGAAGGATTTTTAAAGGGGGGGGCATATCCCAAGGTGCGGCTCCAGCAGCTCAATATCGCGGAGAATCCGGATTTGGCCGGTTTCATTAAAGAAAGCAAGGCTGCGATCACGGTCTGCATGCTGCCCACGTTTCTGGCCCATCCGGTGGCCGAAGCCTGCATTGCGGCGGGCATCCCCTTTGTCAATACCAGCTACAGCCACTGGATCGAGGATCTGGACGGACGCGCCAAAGAGCGCGGTATCACTATCCTGCCGGAGATGGGCTTTGACCCCGGCATCGATCTGATCCTGGGCAAGCTGGCGGTGGCGGATTTTGACGAAGTTCACGGCCTTTACAGCTATGGGCTTGGCGTGCCCGAAATGTCCGCGGCTGACAATGCCCTGAAATACAAGATTACCTGGACACTGGAAGGCGTGCTGAATGCCTACCGCAGACCGGCCCGGCTGCTCAAAGACGGTCAAACCGTTGCGATTGCCGGCACCGAGATATTCCGTGAGGAAAATATCCATATGATTCATTTCCCGGGAATCGGCGACATGGAAGCCTATGCCAATGGCGATGCCATTGAATTTATCGACCGCTTTTCTCTGGGCACGCAGCTCAAGGACATGGGCCGTTATGCCGCCCGCTGGCCCGGACACAGCGCCTACTGGCGGGTAATGGCGGATATGGGCTTTCTGGATGACGAGCCCCTGAAATATCTGGTCCGGCACCTGACGCCCCGGTTACAGTACCGAGATAATGAACGGGATATCGCCGTTCTTCGGATCGAAGCCTGGGGAATCAAGCAGAAAAGCCGCAAACGGATTACCTATGAAGTCATCGACTACCGGGATCTTGAGACCGGTCTTTTTGCCATGAACCGGACCGTTGGGTTCACCGCCAGCATCGCGGCCCAGATGGTGCTCTCCGGCGAGGTGAGCCGGCCAGGCGTTCTTTCCCCCATTGGCGATGTTTCCGGCAAACGGGTTCTGGAAGAACTTCAGCTCCGGAATATTCAGGTGGTGAGGCGGGAAGAGGAAATGCCTTGAACCTGATGGTTGACGACATGAAGGAGCAGGCCGTTCAGGGACGAATCGGCGCAAAAATCCGGGAACTTCGGATCGCGGCAGACCTTACAGCTGTTGAACTTTCGCTTCGGGCCGGATTATCCCAGAGCCAGATATCCAAAATCGAAACCGGCAAGGCGGCCCTGTCCATCGCATCACTCACCAGTCTGTGTCAGATTCTGGGCCGGCCCTTAAGCTATCTGTTTCAGAAAGACGAGGAAATTCCCCGGATTCTGGGCACCATGACCACCGTGGCCGGTCCGGAAAGCCGAGGGCTTACCTGGTTTGCTGATGAGGTCCGGCGCCGCACCGGAGGCCGGTTATCGCTGGTTCCGCTCCAGGCCACCCTGCTGGGCCCCCAGACCCTGCAGTCCGCCATGCTCAAAGAAGGTTTTCTGGATCTATTTATCGAGGATCTGCCCGCTTTTCGGGATCTGGCGCCTACTCTGGACTTGCTGAGCCTGCCGTACATTTTTAACAGCACGGAGCATAAAAGCGCCTTTCTGCATTCGCCGCAATTCGATCAAAACGTGCGGCAGATGCTGCTCCATGAAGGCATCCGTCCGATCAACTCCAAATGGAACTGGCGTCGGGGACTGGAATGTGTCATCCTGTCCACCCGGCCCATTATCCATCCGGATCAGGTAAAAGGGTTAAAAGTCCGCATATTCGAGTCCCCGCTTCTGGCCCGCTTCTGGGAGGAAATGGGCGCCAAACCCGTGGTGATTCCCTGGCCAAAGCTCCGGCGTGCCTGGCTGAGAGGCGAAGTGGATTTGCTGCCCACCCACAAAGCCCATCTCTTTCCTCTGGGTTTTTGCAAACGGGGCCGGTTCGTGACACTGCTGGGTGATGTATCCCCGATGCTCATGGTGGCCATGAACGAGGCGCGATACAACTGCCTGCCGCCCGGTGTGCAGACTGCTCTGGCAGAGGCCTGCGATGCAGCCGGTGAGTATTTCAGTCGGGAAGTCGTCCGTGCCGAAGTGGAAAACGAGCAGGCCAACATGCGCCGCTACGGCGCTACGTATTTAAAGGTGGATATCAAACCTTGGCAGACTGCTTCGCGGCGGATCACTGAAAAGTTGTTAAAGGAATGGCCGGAGGCCAAAAAGATGTGGGAGGCTATCAGCCAGGTGAAAGGGTGAACATGTACACTACAGAGAAACTAGCTGAGTTTGCACTGGCACTTCGGCCTGAAGATATTTCGGATGCTGTCGAAACGGCTGCCAAACGCTGCGTTCTGGATCTGCTGGGTGCCGCATGGGCAGGCCACAAAGCGGAATCCGCATCGGCCCTGCAGCGTATGGTCAGGAAAAATTTCAGCCAAGGGGAGTCTTCTCTCTGGTTCACCAGCATTAAAATGACCGCCTCAGCCGCTGCACTATCGAACGCTGCATCCGCCAGCGCGCTGGATCTGGATGATGGCCACCGGGGGGCGGCCGGCCATCCCGGCGCATCCATTATTCCTGCCGCATTTGCCGTGGCCCAGGAGGTGGGGGCATCCGATGCGGAACTTCTGACGGCAATCACAATCGGCTATGATATCGCCTGCCGGGTAGGTGCGGCCCGTGATTTTTCAAAACTGCCCACCTTGTCCACGGGGCGGTGGTGCGCCTACGGAGCGGCTGCGGTAGCGGCACGGCTTCGCCGGTTGCCGGCTTCTGTTCTGGCCCAGGCCATGGCCATTGCCGGTTCCCAGATTCCGGATCTGGCTGCTTCGGGCTATTCACTGGTTATGGGAAACCATGTCAAGGAGGGCATTCCTTGGGCCACCATGCTGGGTCTTGTGGCGGTGGATCTGGCGAAGGAGGATTTTACGGGTCCGCTGGATATTCTGGATCATCCGGACTACTTCAATCCGGATCAAATCACGGCCATGCCGGCAAGCGCCTGGACCATCGAACAAATCTATTTCAAGCCCTATTCCTGTTGCCGCTGGAGCCATGCCGCAATCGACGCCATGGTGTCGATCCTGAAAGAAAACAGCTTGACCGCGGATGCCATCGACCGGGTAACGGTCGAAACCTTTGAACGCGCGCTACGGCTCAACAACTACCCGGATCCTTCCAGCCTCGAAGCAGCCCAGTACAGTATTCCCTTCTGTCTGGGGGTCGCTGCCGTTAAAGGCCCCGGCGCGCTTCTACCCCTTAAGGAAGCAAGCCTTCATGATTTGAATATTGTGAATTTTGCCCGTCGCGTGACATTGACCCTGAACACCGAGCTGAATGCTCTGTTTCCACGTAAAACTCCGGCCCGTGTGAGGGTAGAAACACCCGTAGGGAGAATCGAAAAAACCGTGACGGACCCCCGCGGCGATTCTGCCAATCCAATGACTCAGGCAGAACTGGAGGCAAAATTCTGCCACCTCACTCAAGAGTTTCTGACAGCATATCAACAACAGCAAATAATTCAGTCAGTCATGACAGGGATGTTTTTGCCGATGCTGTTAGGCCCCCAGCCTTAATTATAGTAACCGAAAAAGGTTAAATCAGGCCTTATCCTCCGGATATGGGAGGAAATAATACAAGTATATCACCGTCTTCAAATCGGGCCTCTTGGATGGCTCTCCGACCGTTGATCAGCGATATATGACGATCCGATGGTATTGACAGTATCTTGAGGACATCCGCAATGGTTGCCTCCGTCTCGAGCGCCAGCTCGAAACTGGTCTGGTCACCGGGGGCGTGCTTTTTCAACTCACCATATAATTTTACGTTGATTCGCATCATTGTTGTGTCAGGAAAGCCCGAGCAGGCGGAGAACCTCTTCTCCGGGGAGACCATCTTCCGTCCAACCCCGAGCCTTGTAATATTCATCCAGCATCTCTTGAAGATGGCAGACAAGACCTTTTGCCGGACCCGTGGGGGCCGGCACTTCGGTTAACCGTTTGGGCAGGCTGTCGTCTTTCCGTGTAAATCCGGCTTTGACCAGGAACAACCGTTCGGCGTTGATAATTCGCTCCCCGGCCTGCATCAACTCTTCAAGGGTGTAATCCGCGCCCGTAGCCGCATTCATGTATTCCAGAATACCCACTGGCGCCACGCCCAGGTCTTTAGCCGCCAAATTCCTTACAGCAAAAAAAACGCACAACCCCGCTGAATCTATGATGGCGAAAAAATCCTGATGAGCTTTGGTCACTTTTCCTTTTCCTTGCCATTGGTGCGGATCCATGTATTCGGGCACGCCGAAGAGTTCGAAATAGGCAGGGTCGCCGCGCATATGGGAACCGCCAATAGGTGAGGTGGCATATGCCAGGCCCATGGCTTGGGCGCCTCGTGGTTCGTATCCGGGGAATTCTTGTTTTTTTGATACGGGGGCCAATTCCGGATGACCGTATCGGTCGCATAGCCGATAGCTGCCTTCCGCCAGCTGGTCGCCAAATCCTTGGCGGTCTCCGGTCATGCGCGTCAGTTCCACCAAAGCCTCGGCATCACCCCACTTCAACGATCGGCCCACCTGATCCTCCTGCAAATAACCGCGATCAACGAGCTCCATGGCGCAGGCGATTGTTGCCCCCATCGTTATGGTATCCATCCCCAGTTCGTTACAAATATAGTTGGCCTTGGTAATAGCAGCCAGATCATCGACCATGCAGTTAGAGCCCATTGCGTAGATGGTTTCATACTCCGGCCCCTCACCCTGTCCGGCAAATTTGGGATCTTCTACTTTTGTCTTACGTCCGCAACCGATTGGGCAGCCATAACAGGCTGAGTTTTTAACCAGAAATCGTCTGGTCAGCTCTTCGCCATGAATCTTCTCCCAACCGTCAAAGGTACCCTGTTGCCAGTTTTTTGTGGGCAGTACGCCAAAATTCTGGGTTGCGACCACGACACCGGCCGTTCCATGTATTGTCAGGCCCAAAGGCGTCTTTTTCACATTTTCTTTGAACCGGTCCAGAATCTCTTGGTTAAAGGTC
>JAZDIS010000235.1:0-2822 GCA_043804705.1 Pseudomonadota bacterium
GCGCATTTGGCCTGTCCGGCTGCAACACCAAACAGGAACGCAAGGTCATGAAGATCGGCTACATGATCTGCAACAGCGAGCAGGAAACCTTGGACCGCTTTTCACCGCTGACCCGCTACCTATCGGACAAGACCGGAATTACGTTTGAACCCGTACCGGTTGATACGCAAGACGTTGAGCCACGTTTCAAAAAGGGTGAATTTGCCCTGACCCATGGCAACTCCCTGCTCTACGTAATCCTGCGGGAAAACCATGGTCTGACCCTGCTGGCTTCCGAGAAACGGGGGCGCTTCGGTTCCCGCACGGCCGGCGCCATCATCGCCCGTAAAGGGAGCGGCATCGCCAAGCTGGCCGACATCAAAGGCAAACGGATGGTATTCGGGCCAATGCTTGCCCCAACCGGTTACCTGGCCGAATACGATCTCATGCTCCGCTCCGGTATCGACCCGGAAAAGGATCTGGCCTATTATGCCATCCCTCCAGGCTCGTTCAAACATGAGAAACTGATCTATGCGGTTCTGTATGGTCAGTTTGATGTGGCCGCCGCGCCATTGCTCGATCTGGAGCTCATGGTCAAAGAGGGCAAGATCACCGCCGATGACTTTGTTATCCTGGCCCAGACTCCGATTATACCGTATTGCACGTTTGGAGCCGCCAAAGAGACCGATCCGAAGGTCGTGGCCAAGGTGCGCCAAGCCCTGCTGGAACTGACCCCGGAAACCACCGTGGAAGTGGCAGGAGAGCGGGTGAAGGTACTCAAGGCCGCCTGGATCGACGGGTTCGAAGAGCTTAAGGACAGCGACTACAACCCCATCCGGGAGATGGCCAAGCGGGTCAACATGCCCCCCTACGCAACATATTAACCTGAAAACGACAGTTGAATAACACGGAGCAACTGAGAACACGGAGAAATCAGAAACTTACATTAAAAATATGAGTACTGGTGAGTCTCAACAAAGGGTTTTTTCCAATAGATTCATTCTCAGACTTTACTCCGTTGCTCCGTTTCTCCGTGTTTCAAATGCTTCTTATTGGATTAAATCCCGTGAAAATTGATAAGTTCGACAAATTGCTCTGGTTGCTGCTCGGTATTGTGCTGGTTGCCTTGTCGCTCCTTCTGTGGCAAGGGTCGCATCGTAACGGCGCGTCCGGCAAGGGTGTTGCCGACCGTGCCATGGAACGTGAGTTGACCTACCAGGCGCGGATTGCTTTGGTGCAGAAATTGTACGGTCCGGTCGAAGAGCTGCGGCACAAGGGAGAACTTCAGTCCGCGCTCCTCAAGCTGGATGAACTTGCGCGTCTGTATCCCGGCGAAGCCCACGGCTACATCCTCCAGGCGGAAATTCTCCAGCAGATGGGGATCATTGAAGCCGCCCTGGCTAATTACGTGGCAGGGATCAGGCTTGACGGGGACTATGTTGACAAAAAAAGCCCCCTTTCGCGCCGCGAGGAGATCAACCGTTTGGTAACTGAAGCGGAGCGCACCATCGGCAGCAGAGCTGCAGCCACCCCCTCCAACCGCACCCTGGCAGTCGCTCGCAAAGATCTCAACTACCTGAAGAGCCGCCTGGCCGGAGGATGCGAATAACATGGATCTGCGCGACCGGGAATTTTGGATGGTTATCCTGTCCGGGCTGGCACTCGGCATACTGGGAGTGTTTCTCGCAGTGTGGGGCAATCCGGCTAATTCGGGAATCTGCGTCTCCTGCTTTATCGAGAACAGCACCGGGGCGCTTGGCCTGCACAACAACCCCCGCATGCAGTACCTGCGGCCGGAACTGATCGGCTTTCTTCTGGGGTCAGTGGCAAGCGCCGTTATCGGTCGCGAGTTCAAATCCCGCGGCGGAAGCGCACCCCTGCTCAGACTTGTGTCCGGTATCTTCCTCATTATAGGCTGTGCCGTCTTTATCGGCTGCCCCATCAAGCTTCTGCTACGCCTGACTGCGGGTGATCTGACCGCTGTGGCCGGAGTGGCCGGACTTGTCAGCGGGGTCTGGATCGGCGTCAAGATGGCGGTCAACGGTGTAGAACTGGGGCCGCAGCAAAGCGAGCGTTCCGGCAGTGGCCTGGTGATGCCGTTCCTGTTCCTGCTGTTGCTGGCATTCTTCATCGCCCGACCGGATTTTATCAATTTTTCCACAAAGGGAAGCGGAGCCGAGGCCGCCCCGTGGTTGCTTGCTCTTGGTTCGGGCCTGTTACTGGGCGCCCTGGCGCAACGCAGCCAGTTCTGCATCACCGGCAGCATCCGCGACATATTCCTGGTCGGGATGCGTTCCTACCTCCCCTGGGGCCTGGGAATCTTTATGGTGAGCGCCTTAATCGCCGGTGCAGTCAGCGGTCGTATAAATTTTGGGCTATACGGCCAGCCAGGCGCCCATCTGGATTACCTCTGGAGTTTTCTCGGTATGCTGCTGGTCGGCTGGGTTTCCATACTGATTGGGGGGTGTCCTTTCAGGCAGTTGGTCAAGGCGGGCGAGGGAAACACCGATGCCGGGCTGGTGGTAGTGGGGATGTTTATCGGCGGTGCCGTGTCGCAGTCATGGGGAATCGCCGCTACAGCGGCCGGGGTTTCACACTACGGTAAAGCCGCTGTGTTGGTTGGCCTTGCTTTTGTCTTGGCGGTCAGCTTGCTGCTTCGCAGGCGGACTGAATAAATATAGCGATAATCGACTATAAAAAAAGGGGCCCACCGTATCCGGTGGGCCCCTTTTTTTATAGCATTGAATAAGTTGATGGACAAAACAGTACTCGACCGAATGAAGTATGCGTGCCATTACATGGTTTTTCTGTCCAGACTCCGATATTGGATCGCCTCGGCAATG
>JAZDIS010000236.1:0-7367 GCA_043804705.1 Pseudomonadota bacterium
TCATGGGCCACGCCGGAGATGAGCACGCCCAGCGAGATCATCTTATCCGCCTGGACCAGTTGCTGCTGTTGGAGCCTGGTCTCGTCCTCGGCCCGCCTGCGTTCGGTGATGTCCCGGATGATCCAGATGGAGTTCCACTGGTCCTTGATGCGGGCCTCGGAGAGCGAGAGTTCGATGGGAAATTCCGTGCCGTCCTTGCGCCTGGTGATCAGCTCGATGGTTTCCCGGATGGGTCCATCGCTCACCGGTTTTTCCTCGCCCGTGCCCCGTTGCCCGGATTCGGAAAGACGCGGGGAGATCAGGGTGTGGATCGGCTTGCCCATGGCCTCGGCGGCGGAAAAGCCGAAGATCTCGGCGGCGGCCTCGTTCCAGTAGGAGATATTGCCGTGGTGGTCCATCATGGCTATGGCGTCCTGGGCCGAGGCGGTGAGGTTTCTGAATTTGTCCTCGCTTTGGCGCAGGTCGGCTTCCGCCTCCTGCTGCCGTGCCCTGGTGATCGCATAGCGGCGGGCCAGGGTGGTGAGCTCCTCGGCCAGGTTGACCACCTCCCGGGGGCCGGTCCAGCTGAATTGCACATGTTCCTCCCCCTTGTTCAGGATGGAGTCCAGGCCGCTGAGGATGGTATCCTTGATCCGGTCGATCTTTTTGGCGATGGCGTTGGCAATGAGCGAAACGATGATGGCGATGCTGATCACGATCCCGACGATGTTGTAGATCAGGGAAAGCTTCCATTCCCTGGCGGCGCTGCGGTCCACGGGCGAACCGAGCCACAGGGCCGGGGGGAGCTGATCGTTGAAGATGAGCGGCAGCCAGGTGAAGCTGTGGTTGGAGTTCTCCCAGACGAAGGGGCGGTTATTCGCCATGCGGGAGGCAAGATCGGGGAAGAGGGCAAGGAGGTTGGCGCCTGCGCCGTTGGGATGCGTTGGGTCCGGCTTTGGAAAATCGGCCGGGGCACGGATAATTGCCCCCGCAGGCGTTGCCCAGCAGGCATTTTCATGGGTATTGAGGAACAGGTCCGGGGCGATGTCCATGATGACCACGCCCGCTACCGTGCCATCCGTCCCGTGGATCGGGGTCGTAAGACGCAGGCGGGTGGTGGCGGGAGCGGTCTGATCCCTGGTCAGGAAGGTATCGACCTCGGATTCCTTGAGCGCCATCCCTTTCTGGAACAGCGGGTCTTGGGCCGTAAGCGCGGGATCTGCCGGAGAATCAGGGGCGATTTCCAGGGAGCCGGTATCCCGGCGGAGATGGATCAGCTGGCTGCCGGAGGTGTCAAGCAGGCGGAGTCCGAGGATCACCTGTTCCGCGTTCATCTGGCCGATGAGCAGGTCTGCCAGCCGCTGACGCCCGGCAGGCTCCAGGGGCAAGGGGGTGGACCCTGCGGTCATGGGGATGGCAGCTGCCTGGAGGAGGCTTTTTTTGATGCATTTTACCCTGGCGTTGAGGGCAACAAAGCTGCTTTCGGCCCTGGCGGCGGTCTGTTTTTTTTCCACCGTCTCATGCTGGTTGATATGCGACCTGAGATTGACTCCGACCAAGGTTAGGATGGGCAGGATGCCAAGGGCAAGGAGGATGATGAAGATGATGGTCCGCAGTCTCATGGCATGCCCTGGCTATGGGATATTGTTGCCCAATCCTGTTTTTCCTGGAGCAAGAAAGGCATTCTTTAACGGAGGGATAGTAGCATGAAAGGCGTTTTGATTGCAATCACCGGGGGGGACGTTGATTTTGAGCCGGCCCCAGCCGTTTCTTCCTCGCGGCATAGCGGTAAACCGGTTTGCCGGTGTTGCCGGAGGAGATCCAGGGCTGGTCCTGGTGTCCGGGGTGATCGCGCTTTTCTCAGGGGCAGTGGCCGGCATGTTATGTTGACCTTTTGGCGGCAGGATGGTAACTTGCGCGACATTTTTGTGACATGGTAAGGCTGTGTCTGCCCCCGTATTGTTACCGCGCCGTTCATATATTGCACCAGGAAAAAGATAATGACCGACCTGAAAAAATTCCCCGAAGGCATGCAGCCGCTGGGTGACTCCCCGTTTCCCTTTGCCTGCCATCCCGAGGTTCCCTGCTTTACCCGCTGCTGCCGGAAGCTTACCCTCTTTCTTTATCCCTACGATCTCATCCGCCTGAAAAAAAGGCTGGGGATCACCTCGGAGGAGTTTCTTAACACCTACACCGGCGTGGCCCAGGGGCCCAACCCGCTCTTTCCCGCAATTGTCATGCGGATGCGGGATGACGCGGAAAACAGCTGCCCCTTTCTCGACCCGGAGCGGGGCTGCCTCGTCTATGAGGATCGTCCCTCCGCCTGCCGCACCTACCCCCTGGAGCGAGCCGTTGACCGCAACCCGGAGCGGGGCCGGCCCAGGGCCTATTATTTCATGACCGATCACTCGTACTGCCTGGGACATCAGGAAAAAAAGGCGTGGACGGTGAAGGAGTGGCTCCGCGACCAGCAGCTGGTTTATTATAACGCCATGGACGACCTCTGGGCCGAGATGGATACCCTCTTTGCCTCAAACCCCTGGCAGGGCGAGGGCGCGGCCGGACCCAGGCAGCAGCTGGCCTTCATGGTCTGCTACAATATCGACCGCTTCCGGCAGTACGTGGCCGAACACAACCTGCTCAACCTCTACCGGCTGGACAAATCACGCAAACACCTCATCGAGACCGATGACGAGGCCCTGCTTACCTTCGGCTACGACTGGCTCAAGCTGGTGCTCGGCAACCGGCCCACCCTCCAGTTGAAGTCGTCGTAACTGTCCAGCAGTACCCCAGCTGCGTCGCCGCTACGCTGCTGTCATCGGCCCGCTCGTGTGCACTCTTACACTTCGCCGGCCTCTTCCTGGCATCTGTGGCGCTGCTGAACAGTTACGTTTCTTGGGTTGGTTTTATTTTCGGCTCCAAGTTGTCAGCTACCTAATGGCAACCGGTCTTCCTCTTGCCCTTCTGCGGGACTCATTCGTGAAAACCAGACTTGCACATCTTCGCGCCTATCTTCCGGTCCTCGCCTTTTTCGCCGGTTTCTTGTGGGATGCCCTCACCATCGGCCGTTTGGTAACCCCCTTGGACCTCTGGCTCCTGTCCGGCTATCTCGCCGGAGCGGCCTTGATCCTGTGGTGGCTGGGGCATCGGCGCCACGCCCTGGCCGCGACTGCAGCCGAAAATGGGGCGCGGATTGCAGTCCCGCCCGTCTCTTTTCTCTCACCCTGGCTGGAACGCGCTCCGTACCTGCTGCTCCAGTTTCTGTTCGGCGGGCTTTTCAGCGCCCTGTTCATTCTTTACTTCCAGAGTTCCAGTCACCTGACCGCCATGCTGTGGTCCTTGGGGCTCGGCGGGTTGCTGGTCGCCAACGAGTTTATCGACGACAAGTACCACCGCTTCACCCTCACCTGGGCTCTGTTCGGGCTCTGCGCCATGCTGCTGTTCAACTTTCTTCTGCCTTTTTTGGCCGGCAGCATCGGCATGGTCTGGTTTTACCTCAGCACTCTGGCCGGGGCAGGGCTCACCCATTGGCTGCGCAAAAAAACGCCGGGGTGTCCCGGCAGGGCGGCGCCGGTCTGGGTCATCGCTGCTCTGCTGGCTGTGGCCTATCCCCTGGATATGATCCCGCCGGTTCCCCTGGTGAAGCGGGATATTCAGGTGGGGAGAAATTTTGCGCGGGTGGCAAACGAATATCGCCTCACCCTGGAAAAGGCACCCTGGTGGGTATTCTGGCGGGAGTTGTCGCACGAGGTGCATCTTGCGCCGGGCGAGCGGCTGTACTGTGTTTCCGCGGTCTTCGCCCCGAGCGGCTTAAGCACCCGCCTCTATCACCGTTGGGAGCATTACGAGGCCGAGCACGGTTGGGTGACTGCCTCCCGCGTGGGTTTTGGCCTTTTTGGCGGCCGCGATGGCGGTTTCCGCGGCTACACCTACAAACAGGAGGTGGCGGCGGGGCAATGGCGGGTGAGGGTGGAAACCGAAAGCGGCCACACGGTCGTTGTTCATGCTTTCAGCGTGAAGACCGATGCGCCGCCTGAACCGGACATGGAGACGGTGCGGGGCCTGTGAGGGCGAAAGGCCTTTGCGGCGTTGAGCGGCGGCTGTTTTTTCAGGCAATCTGTAACGGATACTCGTGGGGTATATTTGTGTGTTCCGGGGTGGAGGGCCATTTTATCGCGACTTCCGAATCTTGTTGTTTTATTATGATGTAAATGTTTTTTGTGTAGTTCGTGGGCAACTCCCATTTTCAGGTTGAATCCCCGGCCATGGCCATCAGCCGGTAATCCATCCATCAGGAGAGTCTCCTCGATGAAAGGCAGCAAAGGGCACCTGATACTGATTGCGATAACCGCCTGGATTTGTATCCTGGGCGGCTTTGCCTACTGGCTCGAGATGGACACCAGGCAGGAGGAAAGACAACGGGCGCTGACCACCGCCAACGCCTTTTTTCAGCAAGTCCTGGTTAGCCGTCTTTGGAATGCCTCCCACGGCGGGGTCTATGTCCCGATCACCGCCAAAACTCAGCCAAACGAATATCTGCCGGTCCGGAACCGGGATCTGACCGCCGGCAACGGCCTCAAGCTGACCAAGGTCAACCCCTCCTACATGACCAGGCAGATAGGGGAGCTGGCGCAAAAAAACGAGAGCGGCATTCAGTTCCACCTCACCAGCCTCAAGCCGGTCAGGCCCGGGAACAAGGCGGCGGAGTGGGAGGAGAAATGGCTCAAGTCCTTCGCGCGGGGGGGCAAGGCGCAGGGTGAATTCTTCGCGGATGGCAAGACCACCTGGTTCCGCTACATGGCTCCTCTTTTTACCGGACCCGAGTGCCTTCCTTGTCATGCCCGGCAGGGATACAAGGAAGGGGACATCCTGGGCGGTCTCAGTGTCTCCCTGCCCTATTCCGCTCGTCCTCACTTCCACCTCGTTGCCGGTTATGGCCCGGTGGCGGTCATCGGCTTTATTTTCATCTTTGTCGGCATTACCCTCTATGAGCGAAAACAACGGTTGTTTGACGCCACCTTCAACAGCCCCGTTCCGACCAGCGTTACCGGTATAAATCATACGATTCTGATGGCGAACCAAGCGTACTGGGCCGATTTCGGCCCCCTCCCCGACAACCAAAAAACGATCAAGTGCCATGAGCACCGGCCAGGGAAATCATGCCACACCGAAAATTGTCCGCTCACCAGGATCATGGGAGGGGCGAGCCAATATACTTGCGAGTCAGTCAAGGAAAAGGATGGGGTGTTCCGGTATTTCATCATCAACACCAAACCGCTGTTCGACGCCAGGGGCAAGGTAGCCGGATGTGTCGAAAGTTTTCAGGAGATAACCGGACGCAAGCAGGCTGAGGAGGCGCTGGCGGATTCCAACCGCAAGCTTGAAGCCCTGAGCAATACCGATGGCTTGACGGGGATAGCCAATCGAAGGCGTTTTGATGAGGCGCTGGCGCAGGAATATGCCAGACATGCCCGTTCAGGGGCAAAACTGTCGCTGATCCTGTTGGACATCGACCACTTCAAGTTGTTCAATGACGGTTACGGGCATGTCAAAGGCGACGAGTGCCTGCAACAGATTGCCCGGGTGATGGCTGATTGCGCCGGTCGCCCCGCTGATCTGGTCACCCGTTATGGCGGGGAAGAATTTGCCTGCCTCCTGCCGGAGACAGACAGCAGTGGAGCGGTTGTCATCGCAGAGAAGATCCGCCGGGGGATCATGGACTGTGCCATCCCCCACAAAGGGTCTGATGTAGCCGGCTGCGTCACCGCCAGTCTGGGTGTTGTAACAGTGCAGTGTACTGCGGACGGATCGGCGGTGGACGTTGTTTTCCAGGCGGATGAGTTGCTCTACTTGGCCAAATCCTCCGGCCGCAACCGAATAGAATTCGTCACTGCACGTGATGTCGAGGAAGAAATCAAAGGCAATCTTGTGCAGCTGGTCTGGAAAGACTCCTTCTGCTACGGCAACGAACTGATTGACTCACAACACCAGTCCCTCTTCCACATTTCCAACGAGCTGTTCGAAGCGGTTCTCTTGGCGCATCCAGCCCCGGAGATTTTCGCAATCATTACCCGCCTGCTTGACAGTGTCGGCCAACACTTCCGCGATGAAGAATTAATCCTTGAGAAAGCCGGCTTTCCCGGCCTGAGCCAACACGCTGCGGAACATGCCAGGCTGCTCGCCAGGGGCCTTGAGCTGTCAGAGGAGTTCAAGACCTCCACGCTCACGGTCGGTGATGTTTTTCAATTTCTGGCGTACGAAGTGGTCATGCGGCATATTCTCGATGCGGACCGGGAGTATTTTCCGTTCGTCAACGGGACAGGTGCGGCTGATTCTGAACCGGACAGTAATCGCGCGGCATAAACCGGAGTTTGCCGGATTATGGGCAGGTGTAAACCGCTACCGGTTCCTCACGGCCTTTTACCTGGATCCTTGCCACAAACCGGGTGCTGATCTCCGGCGGCAGGCCTTTAACGGTAGCCTCACTCATGAGAATGTTCGTGCCGTGGTTCTTGTTGGCTGATTCAAGGCGGGAGGCAAGGTTAACCGTGTCTCCCAGCGCCGTAAAACTAAAACGGGAGGGGCAGCCCAGATTTCCCACCACTGCGACGCCCGTGTGAATGCCGATGCGCATCTTGAGCGGAGACTGGCCTTTCTCCCGCAGGCTTTGGTTGAAGGATTCCAGGGCTGCCAGCATATCCATGGCACAGGCGACTGCACGCCGCGGATGATCTTCCTGGGGGATAGGCGCACCCCAGAAGGCCATTACGGCATCGCCGATGAATTTATCCAGCGTCCCCTGGTAGCGAAAGACTGCCTGGGTCATTAATTCGAAATATTCATTCAAAAGGTTGGCGATCATCCGCGGAGGCAGGCGCTCCGAAAGGGAGGTGAACCCCTCCAGATCAGTAAAGAGCACGGTGATGTCCCTTTGTTCCCCCCCCATTTCCACTTTCTCGGGGTGAGCTGCAATTTCATCGACCACACTTGCTGAAAGATAGAGGGAAAAGGTCCGTTTCAACTCCAGCCGATTCTGCCGTTCCTGCCGGGCCACAATGGCCACTCGTCTGGCAAGAGCGCCAACCGGGATTGCCATCAGCGCCAGCGGAGGCAAAAAGAGCCGCTGCAGATGCCAGAGCCCGAAAACGGCTGCACACACCAAGGCCAGCCATCCGGCGGCGATAACGATTCCGGCTCTGACCTGGGCCTTCTCCAGAGAAAACACAGAGCCAAAGACCATCAGGCTGATGAGCAACCAACGGGTGACGGGATGGACCGGGTCAACTGCCTGGGCACGGATTGCGTTCTCAATTGCCGTGGCATGAATTTCAATCCCGGACATGACTGTACCTGTTCGCCAGGTCAGGGGCGTGGCAAAGGTGTCCGCC
>JAZDIS010000237.1:0-7080 GCA_043804705.1 Pseudomonadota bacterium
TCTTCCCGGTTGGTCAGGGTGACAATGGCATCGGCATGGGTATGATCAATAAACCGGTGGGGCAGAAAAGCATGCACCAGGGTTTCGATGGAGGGATTGGGCGAGGCGGCGTCAAGGAGATGGGTGCGGAACTGATTGACCATTTCCGCATCGCTCAAGTCCTCAACCAGACGCAGCTTGCGCAGATAGGCCAGATCAAGACCGGGAAAGCCCTGAGGGGCGATGACCCCCAGATCCCAGCCGCTGCCCTTGATATAGAGAATATCTTGTTCTTCCCCGACCAGGTTGGTAATTCTGCCCTTAACCGAGGTGTTGCCACCTCCGTGCAAAACAAGATCTTCTTCCGCGCCCAGAAGCCGGGAGGTGTAAACCCTGAGGGCAAGTTCCGGGGCGCACTGAGGGTAGGCTCCGGCAAAGGCCCGGGCCTCTTTTTCATCATAACGGTTCTTCATGAAACATGTCTCTCCTCGAAAATGCGGCCAGACGCCGAAAAACACACTCAGGTTTAATTATTTAATAAAACATTTACACCCCAAACACCCTAAAAAGTTGACTTTTCTATGTTTTTTCCTTGACACCATCCCCAGATGGGTTACAGAGAAAGATGGCTGTTATCATACAACAGTTGTTGCGGATCGTGCACCTTTCCTTTTGCTGCAAGGAGTCTTTTTGACGGTATGGCTGTATATCAGGGTGAAGATACAGTCCAGCTCATCAAGGACGCCGCGGACATCGCCGAAATCATCGGCGAACACGTCTCCCTTAAGCGCGCAGGCACCAATCTCAAGGGGCTCTGCCCCTTTCATTCCGAAAAAACGCCCTCCTTCACCGTCAACCCCGAGCGCAAAACATACCACTGCTTTGGTTGCGGCGAGGGTGGGGATGCCATCAGCTTCATGATGAATTTTCACCGCCTGAGCTTTACCGAGGCGCTGAAGGAACTGGCCCGCAAATATCAAATCGCCATGCCGGAAAAGCCGCTCAACCCGCAAGAGCTGGAAAAAGCCCAAAAGCGGGAGGCGTTGCAGAGTGCCAACGAAAAGGCGGCCGAGCTCTTCCATCAACTCCTGCTTTCCGATCCGGGCGCGCAAAAGGCCCGCGAATATCTTGCCCAAAGGGGCATCCCGGAGGAAATCACCCGGGAATTTCGCCTGGGCTTTGCCCCGGAGAGCTGGAATTTTCTCGTCACCGCCCTGCCCAAGCAGAAAATCGCCATCGAGGCGGCCAAGGAGGCAGGCCTGATCGTCCCCCGGGACAACAGCGGCTTTTATGACCGCTTCCGCAACCGGATCATGTTTCCCATCATCGGCCTGACCGGCAGGGTCGTCGCCTTTGGCGCCCGTATTCTGGATTCCGGCCAGCCCAAGTACATGAACTCGCCGGAATCCCCGGTCTTTGACAAAAGCCGGACCCTGTTCGGCCTCTATCAGAACCGGGAGCACATCCGCCATGCGAAAAACTGCCTGGTGGTTGAAGGCAACTTCGACCTGTTGTCCCTGGTCGTGCATGGGGTGCGCAATGTGGTCGCCCCTTTGGGCACCGCCCTGACCCAGGCCCATATCCGCGCCCTCAAGGGCTACACCGATGAGGTGATCCTTCTTTTTGACGGCGATCAGGCAGGACTCAAGGCCGCCATGCGTGCGGTCCCGCTTTTTTTGAGCGAACAGGTCACGGCCAGAATTGCCGTGCTGCCCGAAGCCCATGATCCGGACACCTTTGTCCGGGAATTTGGCCGGGACGGTCTGCACAAACACCTTGAAACCGCCATGCCGCTGCCGGAGTTTGTTTTTGACAAGCTCGTTGCCCAATATGGCCTGAGCGTGGCAGGCAAGACCAAAATCGTTGCCGAACTGCAGGAATTGATCAAGGCCATTGGCGATCAACACCTCCAGCGCACCCTCTTTGTCTCGCATTTCGCCAAGAAACTGGGCCTTACTCCGCAACAGCTCCTTGAAGGGGTCATCACTCCGCAGCCGAAGCCGATAAACAGCCAAGCCGCGAGACCCACCGTCTTACAGGGAAAAAACGAGGCCCAACTCCCCATGAAACAGCGGCAGTTGCTTGAATTCCTGGTGGCCTACCCGGAATATCTGCCCGCTTTTCTGGAAGCGGGCCTCGAAGAAATCATCGTAAACCAGTTCGGCCTTGCCATTCTCCATCTGCTCAAAATGCAACCGAACCTCTCCGGTGGGGCGGAACAACTCCTGGAGCTTGCCACCGGCCCGGAACGCTCTTTTATCTCCAGACTGCTCATCTCCACCCCCTTGCATTCCGAAGAAATGCGAGAACAGATGGCCCAGGGAATGCTGAATTGGCTTTCGACAGCCAGGCTGAAGGTAAAGCAAGAACGGCTTACGCAGCAAGGCCGCGAGGCCCAGCATACCCGGAATGCACAGCTCGAGATGGAGCTGATGACCCAAAAAATACAGATGAACAAGGCCCTTCATTCCTAGGGCATGTACTCCTTTTCGACAGCTTTTATATAAGTTAAAGAGGTGGGGCGAATTAACTTAGGGGGTAAAAAAAGCTATGACGAGGCAAGAGAAAGGATTCAAGCAACCCAGGATAACTGCGGCCAAGGAAATGGCAAGTGTTCTCCTGGCCGAGGACGCCTTGCTTGAAAGCGTGGGGGAAGAGGACAGCAGTTGGTCGGTTGAGCGCCCGAGCAATCTGACCGCCATTTTTGATCTGGATCTGGACAGCGAGACCGATCTCGAGGAAAGCTTGCATCCGGTGGATCAGGAGGATGACAGCCCTGGCGGAGGACTGATCACCAAGGCCCGCGATCTTTCCGGCAACCAATTGGATCCGGTCAAGGCGTATCTCCAGGAAATGGGCTCTGTCGGCCTGCTTTCCTCGGACGCGGAAACCGAGATCGCCAAGAAGATCGAAGACGGGGAAAAACTTATCCAGGATACCCTTCTGACCACGCCGCTGGCCGTCGAATACCTGCGCGAAGTGGCGGACAAGATGCTCGCGGGAAAACGGAGCATCGCTGATATTCTGCGCGGCCTGGATGAAACAGATACTCAGGTCAATGAAGAAAAAAAGGATCACTTCCTCTGGCAGATCACCGAGGCGCACCGGCTTAACGAAGAACTTTCGGCCTTCCGTCTCGACCTGCTTGACCCCGCAATAACCAAGGCGGAAGCCCAGAAAATCAGAATTCGGGTCAAACGCAACGGCAAGGCGGTCGCCAAACTTTTTGAGCATGACCGCTTCAGCGCCAAGCATCTTTCCACCATCATCACCCGGCTGCGCAAACAAGGGACCAAGCTTACCCCGCCGGCCCAGATCAAGGACGACAAGGCCAAGTATGCCCTTTTTCTGCAGGGCTGCGTCAAAGCACATGGCATTGATCCTGAATCCCTGACCACCCTGCTTACCGAAATCAGCGACGGGGAAAAAGCCAGCCGTGAATCAAAAAACGCCTTGGTGCAGGCCAACCTGCGTCTCGTGGTCAGCGTGGCGAAAAAGTATGCCAATCGCGGGCTGCAGCTGCTCGACCTTATCCAGGAAGGCAACATCGGCCTGATGAAGGCCGTGGAAAAATTCGAATACCGGAGGGGCTACAAATTCAGCACCTATGCCACCTGGTGGATCAGGCAGGCCATCACTCGGGCCATTGCCGACCAAGGGCGCACCATCCGTATCCCGGTGCACATGATAGACACCATCAACCGTCTTCTCAAGGGCGCCAAAGATTTCTTGCGGGAAACCGGCCGTGAACCCACCCCCGAGGAAATGGCCGAACGGCTCGATATTGATTTGAGCAAGGTAAAAAACATCCTGAAAATCGCCAAGGAGCCCCTGTCCCTTGATACCCCCATCGGCAGCAGCGAGGACAGCTATCTCTCCGATTTCATCGAAGATGTGAATTCCCTATCGCCGGATGAGGCAACCGCTATGGAAAGCCTGCGGGAAAATCTCCGCAACGTCTTGCGCACCCTTTCCCCCCGTGAGGAGCTGGTCTTGCGCATGCGCTTCGGCATCGACACCTCGGTTGACCTGACCCTGGAGGAGGTTGGCGACAACTTTGCCGTAACCAGGGAGCGGATCCGCCAGATCGAAGCAAAAGCGCTGAAAAAACTCAAACATCCCACCCGACGCAATCTGCTGTTCGCATTTTATAACGATTAACCGGCTTGTAAGCCAAAAAAACAGGGCCACCGCTTCAGGACGCCCTGTTTTTTCTGGCGCCCGTGCCTGACAATGATTTTCCCCGAAAAACCCGAGACGCATCCGCACCCCAAGCATTCACGCTTGTGTTTGTCTGCGGACGAGCTCTAGCCCAGGCAGGAGGCTCGCCAGTGTTCCAGACATTTCATCTTTTCCATTCCTTGCGGCCGCGCTGATATGGACACCACACATCAATGGCTCTCGCTTGCCTTTACCCCTGGGCTTGGCCCAGCCACCCTCAAAAAACTTGTCGAGCGGTTCGGCTCCGCCCGGCAGATTCTCGCGGCAGACCGCAAGGGGCTTGAGGAATGTTCCTTTTTGCGCAAAGAGAGCCTTGTCTCCCTGTGCGACCAAAGGACGATTGTCGAGGCGGTGGCGGAGAGGGAACTTCGCCTGGCGGAAAAAGCCGGGATAACCCTGCTCTGCTGGGATGATCCGCTCTTCCCCCCCCTGCTCAAGGAAATAAACGACCCGCCGCCGATTCTCTACGTCTTGGGCTCCCCGCAACTCCTCAGCGCCCCGGGCATCGCCATGGTCGGGGCGCGGGCCGCCTCCTCGTACGGGTTGCAGGTGGCTGAGCGGCTGGCCTCGGAACTGGCTCGCCACGATCTTGTCATCACCAGCGGCCTTGCCCTGGGGATAGACACCGCCGCCCACAGGGGGGCGCTGGCGGAAGGAGGCAATACCATCGCGGTCATGGGCTGCGGCCTGGACATTATCTATCCCAGCCAGAACAAAAAACTCCACGGACAGATAGCCGGCCACGGGGCGATAATCAGCGAAAGTCCTCTGGGAACCCTGCCGGAAGGTTTTCGCTTCCCCGCCAGAAATCGGATAATCAGCGGCTTGTCCTTGGGTGTCGTGGTTGTCGAAGCCGCCCACCGTTCCGGCACCCTGATCACCGCCCACCAGGCGCTGGAGCAGGGCCGGGATGTTTTTGCCATCCCCGGCCGGATCGATTCCCCGAAAAGCGAAGGCTGCCACCACCTGATCCAGGAAGGCGCAAAGCTCGTGCACAGCGGTGCCGATATCCTTGAGGAACTGAACCTGACCACCCCTGCCTCCCCTCCGGAAACAAGACCGCAGGCGCCTCCGCTACCCCCGGAAGAAGGAAAGGTCTTCTCCCTCCTTGAGGGCAGCCCAAGAAACATTGAGGAGATTATCCAGGCGGCGCAACTGCCGCCCCACAGGATAAGCGAGATTCTGCTTCACTTGGAACTCCAGGGCTTGGTGGCATCTTTACCGGGCAATCAGTACCAAAGGCTTGCAGAACCCCATTCGTCCAGTGTATAAGGCCCTAGAGTAAAGAGTCGCAGCTGCGCCAGGTTAACAAAAATAGCTCCCCAGGACACCATGTCACAATCGCTCATCATTGTTGAGTCTCCGGCCAAAGCCCGGACCTTGCAGAAATATCTCGGCAAAAATTTTACCGTCAAGGCTTCGGTCGGCCATATCATCGATCTGCCGGTTAAAACCCTGGGCGTTGATATTGCCAATGATTTTGTCCCCCAATACGTCACGATCCGGGGCAAGGGAAAAATCATCAGCGACCTTAAAAGCGCAGCGGAGAAAGCGGACACGATATACCTGGCCCCGGACCCGGACCGCGAGGGGGAGGCCATTGCCCACCATATCGCCGAATTTTTACAATCCACGCACAAGCCCATCCGCCGGGTTCTTTTCCATGAACTCACCAAGAAAGCCATCCTCGCTGCCATCGAGCAGGCAAGCGAGGTCAACCAGCAGCGCTTTGAGGCCCAGCAGACCCGCCGCATTCTGGACCGGCTGGTGGGCTACCAGATCTCCCCCCTGCTCTGGGACAAGGTCCGCCGCGGTTTGAGCGCGGGGAGGGTGCAATCCGTCGCGGTCCGCATGGTCTTCGAGCGCGAGCAGGCCATTGAGGCCTTTGTTTCGGAAGAGTACTGGTCCATCCACACCACCCTGGAAGGGAAAACACCCCCACCCTTTGTCGCCCAGCTCGACCAGGCATACGGCAAGAAGATTGACCTCAAGAAAAACAAGATCGGAACCGGCGCCCAGGCACAGGCCATCGTCGCTGCGGTGCGGGACGCTTCTTTTCTGGTGGAAAGCCTGGAAAAGAAAAAGAAGAAACGCAACCCCAGCCCGCCGTTCATCACCAGCACCATGCAGATGGACGCCAACCGCAAACTCCGCTTTTCCGCGAAAAAAACCATGACCCTGGCCCAGCGGCTCTATGAGGGCATCGAATTGGGCGCCGAGGGTCCCACCGGCCTGATCACCTACATGCGGACCGACTCCACCCGAATCAGCAACGAGGCCCTGGAAGAGGCCAGGGCGTATATCACCGGGGCCTTTGGGGAACAATTCCTCCCGGCCAAGCCGAATATCTTCAAGACCAGCAAATCCGCCCAAGACGCCCACGAAGCCATCCGTCCCACCGATGTGCGCAACACACCGGAAAAACTCGCGCCCTTTCTGGAAAAGGACATGCTGGCCCTCTATTCTCTGATCTGGAAACGCTTTCTCGCCTGCCAGATGGCCCCGGCGGAGTACGATCAGACCACCATCACCCTGGTGGCGGACCGCGATTTTGTTTTCAAAACCGTGGGCTCCATCATGCGTTTTCAGGGCTTCATGGCCCTGTACGAAGAGGCTGTGGATGAGAGCACTTCTTCTTCGAGTGGGGATGGTGCGGAAGGCGAAAATGCCGCCCTGCCGGATTTAAAAAAAGGCGATACCGTCTCTCTCCTGGCCATTGAGCCAAAGCAGCATTTCACCCAGCCGCCCCCCCGATATACTGAGGCGACCCTGGTTAAAGCCCTGGAAGAAAACGGGGTGGGCCGCCCCTCAACCTATGCCTCCATCCTTTCCACCATTCAGGACAAGGAATATGCCCTCCTGGCCCAGCGTAAATTCATG
>JAZDIS010000238.1:0-7844 GCA_043804705.1 Pseudomonadota bacterium
GTTCGATGATTTCTGTGCCCAACGGCGGGGTGAAGACAAAAGTCTCCGGCGGCACCGGTTCGTTCCGTCTGATATTGGAAAAAGCCAGATCGGTTATGCTGCCGAAATGATCGACAATCTCAAGCCGGCGCACCATAAAATTGTCGTCGATCCAGACATGGAGGTAATCCACCTGCGGATGCGCGATCTTGGGCACGAGCTTGACCGCCTTCAGGCTCGCATCCCCCTGCCTTTCCGGCGGCAGCACCTTGAAATCGCGGGCAATATTGCCGGTGCCGGCAAAGAAGGCATAGGTGACATCGGAGTTGATATATTGCGAGACAGGCTGCACCACCATCTGGGCGGAGCCGGCGAGATACATGGAGACCTTCTTGCCGTCGCTGATCAGCACCTGCCGGTCCGGGGTGAGGTAATCCCAGCGGATGCGACCGGGCTTGGAGATCACCACCTTGCCCGCGCCCAGCCGTTTGCGGGTGCTCATCGGCACCGAGGTGGACTGCTTGAAATCGGCGGTCATGGTTTTGGTCTCTTCATAGCGGGCCTGGAGTTTCTGGGCAAGCTCCAGAGGGGTCAAGGCAGCACATCGGCCCGAGCCTGGAAAAATCGCCAGGCAGGTGAGAGCAACCAACAGGGAAAGCAAGGGGTTAAGGGAAAAAGCAGTCCGGTTCATGGCAAATGACTCCTGTTAAGCCGTTGTAACAAAATATGGTCGAAACGGCAGCAGCGCCGCTTACGCTGCTGTTAACGACTCCTGAAAATATCCGCGCCAACCTTTTCCAGGGCAATGGGCCGGCCAAAGACCTTTCTCGCTATATCGACGGCCGCATCGGTGACATCGGAAACATAATAATGGCTTTCCCCGTTTCGTTCGAGCTGCTGCTCGACAGCCGGGTTGCTTTCCAGAAAACGGGCCAGGCTTTCCGCCACCACCTCGGAAGAATCAATAATCGCCACCCGCTTGCCGATGCGCGGCTGGATCAAATCCTTGAGGAGCGGATAATGGGTGCAGCCCAGAACAAAGGTGTCCACCTGCCTGAGTCTGAGGGGCTGAAGATAACGGCGGAGGATCATCTTGGTTTCCCTCTTGTTCAACCAGCCCTCCTCAACCAGGGGAACCAGGAGGGGGCAAGCCTGGGAATACACGGTGTACCCAGGCTGCTCGGCCAGGATCTTTTTTTCATACACCCCGCTCTTGATGGTGGCCCGGGTGCCGATCACCCCGATCCGGCCGGAGCGGCTGGTGGCTATAGCCTTGCTCACCGCCGGGGAAATGACCTCGAAGATGGGCACGGAAAACTCCTGCTGCAGGATCTCGGAGGCCACGCTGGCTGCGGTATTACAGGCGACGATGATGATCTTCGCCCCCTGGCCGAGGAGAAACTCCGTATTCTGCCGGGCATAGGCGATAATGGTTTCCGGGCTCTTGGAGCCATAGGGGGTTCGGGCCAGATCGCCGAAATAGGCAATGCGGTATTGCGGCAGAAGCTGCTCGACAGCCTTGGCCACGGTCATCCCGCCCACGCCCGAATCAAAAATGCCAATCATTATAGTCTCACACAAAAAGTCAAAAACACAAAGGCCAGCAGCGCTAAGATCAACAGCTTAGAGCTGCGAATCGGCAACCATTGCACGCGCGTCTTTAATCGACGATTGCAATGATCATGATGGTCCCGTAGAAAAGGAATATTTCCCTCAAACACCAAGCCGGGAAAGATGCAGAAAATCCTGGACACTATGCAGCGTATTCGGGAAAAAGTCAATATCCCTCCCCTGCCTGACGGCAATGCGGCCCACTCTTCCCAATAAAAAAAACAACCCCGCCTTAACAAAAAAAGGAGAGCTTCCGGCCTTCCGGTCAGTAGTCCTCCTTGAGGGGACAACGAGACATTTCAATCCGCGCAGGGCAATTTATTATAACGGCGTTACCGATTCCCCAGCTTCAAGAAATACCTTCACCCAGGCCAGGGCCTGTCCCCGGTCCGCCACCAGACCTTCCACCTGCGCCACTACCAGGCCGTCGAGGATTTCCTTGAAGGCGGGGCCGGGTTCAAGGGCAAACACCTCAATAAGGTCATGCCCCGTGACCAGCGGCGGGCTGGCAAATACCGGCTGGATATGCTCCTCATACACCCCTTGCACCTCACGCCAGAGCGCGGCCAGATTTTTCTCCATATCCTCGGGCTTGCCCGGTCCCTGCCCGGCAAGGCTGTCCGCCATGGCCAGCAGGAAGAGTCCGGCCAAATCATCGCCAACCGCCTTGACCAAACGCAGACAGGCCTTGCGCGTGATTCCGGTGCGCAACCGGGCGTTGCTGAGATGAAAGGGCCACATGTGCAGGGCAATGAGCCGGGCCACCCGGTTACGGTCATCCCTGGGCCAGTGAAGCCTCTCGGCGATACCCTCAAAAATCGCGGCTCCGGCCTGATCGTGGTTATAAAAGGTTATCTTTTCCCCAACCAGCCGGTGCGTTTCCGGTTTTCCCAGATCATGAAACAGGGCGGCCCATTTCAGCAAGGCACCCCATTTCCCTTGGGATATCTCGCTGAACAGTCCGCCCTGCCCCGGGAAATACGCCTCCGGCGCGAGCAGGATTTTTTCCTGCCAGCGCAAGGCCTCCAGGCTGTGCGCGAACACATCAAGATGATGGCTGGCCGGCTGATCAAGCCCTCGTCCGGCAACAAGCTCCGGGAAGACAACCCACAAAAGGCCGTCTTGCGCCATGCGGCCGATCGTCTGCCAGGCACGGGCAGAGGCCATGATCAGGCCAAGTTCATAAGCCACCCGCTCCATGGCCGCCTCGGTCAGTAGTGCGCCGTGGGCGGCAATGGCCGTCGCGGTCCGTGACTCGATGGCAAATCCCAGGGTGGCCGCGAAGCGATAGGCCCGCAACAGCCGCAGGGGATCGGCCCGCAGATTCGCCGCAGCCGGGGTCCGGATGCGTTTTTCGGCAAGGTCGGTCACGCCCCCAAGAGGATCAATAACCGTAAGCGAGGCAAGCCCCCCGGTCTCAGGGGCAAGAAGGACGGCCATGGCGTTGATGGTGAAATCCCGCTGGCCGAGATCGTCTTCAATGGTGGCGGTGCGGTTTCTGAAACCGGAAAAATCAAGGGTAAACCCCTGCCAGACAACCCTGGCCACGTCTTCCGCCTCATCAAGCAGGACAAAGGTGCCGCCCAGCAGAGCGCCGGCCTCGCGGGCGCAGGCCACGGCTCCAGCCGGCACGGTAAAATCAAGATCCTTGGCCGCCACCCCCAGCAGCCAGTCCCGCACCGGGCCGCCCGCCACATACATGGGCTGCCCGCTGCGGTGCGCGACCCGGCCCAGAGCCCGGCGCAGCTCCTCGGGATACGTTTGCAGCCAATCCTGGGTCAATACCGTCGCCATGGATCGATCTCCTTACAAATGGTTGACAATTTCCGCCAGGGTGGTTTCCAGCATAACACAAAAAAAAGCCCTGCCCCAAGACGGAAGGAGCAAGGTTTAGAACCTTACCTTACCTTACCTTAAATCAGGAAAATTAACAGGACCTGGCGTTATTATGGGCAAAATCTGCAAAATACCGTAGAGTTAAAATATTCACCTGCCGGATTGGCGCAAGTTGCCGCCGGCAAGACAACCCCATGAAAATATCTGAAGAGGTATAACCCGATGAAGGCAACCAAGAGAATGAAATATTTCCGTACCGGTCTGGCGCTCGCCACCTCCCTGCTCCTGTGGAATCAGCTTCTTCCGGCCGGCGCCTTTTCACCGGGCAGCGGAGCTGAAATGGGCGGGAACGGCATGGCCGGCGGTCCATCGATACAAGGGATATCCGGCAAGGTGGTCGAAACCATGGACAGCGGCGGTTATACTTATGTTCTGGTGGAGAAGGCCGGCGTCAAGACCTGGGTGGCTCTGCCCCAGAGCCCGATCGCGGTGGGCAGCGAAATCGCCTGCCAGCCGGGCATGGAAATGAGCAACTTCAAAAGCACCTCGCTGAACCGGTTATTCGAACGCATCATTTTTTCAGGTGGCCTTGCCTCTGCCGGTAGCGCCGTTGCTCAACCCCCAGCCGCCGCCTCAGCTCCCGCCCCTGTCGCCGCCCCAGCTCCCGCCCAGGCGATCACGGTGAGCAAGGCCGAGGCTCCCAATGCCCATACCATCGGCGAGATTTTTGAAAAAAAAGACGCCCTGACTAATGCGCCGGTGGCGGTCCAAGCCAAGGTGATCAAGATCAGCCGCGGCATCATGGGCAAGAACTGGCTGCACCTGCAAGACGGCACCGGCAGTCAAGCCGCCGGAACCAACGATCTGGTGGTCACAACCGATTCACTGCCGGAGGTGGGGACGGTGGTCACCATCAAGGGGAATCTTTCCCGGAACCGTGACTTCGGGGCGGGATACCGGTATGACATCATTGTCGAGGGGGCTGAGGTGACCGTCAACAAGTGAGGCCCAGGCTGCCAGGGGGATTTGCCCGCCGATGGGCAAGCTTTATAACCGGTTCTTCCTGGCAGCGCTTTGCTAAAATCACCCCGGGTAAGAAAGCATGATCCGTTTCCTGCTCGTTTATCTGTCGGTCTATCCCCTCGTCCACTACTATGCCTTCCGCAAGTTCCGGGCGGCATTTTCCCCAGGACGGAAAGCCGCTCTCGGCATAATTCTGTTCATGGCGATCATGATTGCGGCACCGATCGTGGTCCGGCTGGCAGAAATGGGCGGGATTGAAACAGGAGCCCGATTCTGGGCCTATGCAAGCTTCAGCTGGATGGGGCTGCTTTTCCTTTTCTTGCTCATTTCCGGCACGGTTGATGCGGCCCGTTTTGCCATCCTGGCGACGGAAAAAATCCTGAGCCGAAGGCTTGTCACCCCGACGATATCACCCCGGCAATTGTTTGCTGTCCAGGCGATGCTGGTGTTTACCGTTTACGGCTACGGGATGTTTGAGGCAACGGATCTCCGTCTGGAACGGATCGAGATCGTCAGTCCCAAGATTGCCGAAAATCCGGGGAGGATACGCATCGTCCAGATCTCGGACGTGCATCTTGGGCTCATTATACGGGAGAAAAGGCTCAAGCGAATTCTTGCCCGGATACGGCAGGCGAAGCCCGACATCCTGGTGTCCACCGGCGATCTGCTTGACGGCCAGCTCAACAACCTCGTCAAAGAGGCGGCACTGCTGGAAGCGCTCAATCCGCCCCTGGGCAAGTTCGCCATCACCGGCAACCATGAATTTTACGCCGGCCTGCAGGAGGCCCTGGATTTTACCGGAAAATCGGGTTTCACCCTGCTGCGCCATCAGGGGGCGGTGGTCGGCGGCCTCAATTTAGCCGGGGTGGATGACCCTACAGTCACAGCCTTTGCCAAAGAACCCGGCAAGCCGGAACGCGATGTTCTTCTGGCCCAACCCAAGAAAAATTTCACAATCCTGCTCAAACACCGCCCCGATATCGACCCGAACAGTCTGGGGCTTTTTGATCTCCAGCTTTCCGGCCACACCCACAAGGGCCAGATATTTCCCTTCAACCTGCTCACCTGGTTTTTTTATCCCCAAAAAGCCGGCAGGCTCACCGGGCTGAACAGCGGCTTTCTCTATCTGAGCCGGGGAACCGGCACCTGGGGCCCGCCCATCCGCTTCCTGGCGCCGCCGGAGGTGACCATCATCGACCTGATACATGTAAATCAGAGGGATGCCGGTCTGATATAGTGGATACCAACCCGCGCCGGGTTGCTGATCTTATCCATGCTGATTGACAGATCACTAAAGATTTAATAGCATGAAGTCCACGATGCTTTTGCTTTGCACTGGTGATTTTTCCTACAGACTCGAAAAGCAATTGTCCATTATGATTTCTGCTCATAATGGACGCCTTTGACGGACGAGGTATTCTCTTGAAAATAATCTTCTTCGGAATGGAAGACATAAGGGGGCAAGGATGTCTACGAGGAAGCACCATTTGAAGAAATTACTCCTGACCATCATGGCAATCCTTGCCTTCCTCGGCGGCTGTGCCGGTTTAAAAGAATCAAGACCCATTCTCCCGATCCGCGAATATGAAAAAATGATTGTCGGCAACCTCAATGCGGATTACATCGGCACCCAAAACTGTCTCGCAGCCTGTCATGAGCATGACCGGCTGAAGCTGTTCTTTGACACCAGCACGATGGGTGTTCAACTGAAAAAAGAATCCGGCATGCCCCTTGTTGATTGTGAATCCTGTCATGGCCCCGGCAGCCTCGCCGTCAAAGGGTTGACCAGAGAACTGGTTGAAAGGGACGCCCGGCAAGGCATCAAGACCAAATGCGATTTCAAGACCTTGATTGACCTGAAAAACCTTCCCGGCACGGCGCAGTCGCTCATCTGCCTCAAATGCCACACTGCCAACGCAACGTTTAACCTGCATAACTGGAATGCCGGACTCCATGCCCTCAATGAAGTATCCTGTTTCGGCTGCCATAATGTCCATGCCAGCCCCGACTTGAAAGTCTCCCCGCGGGACTCCAGCCGGCTGTGTTTTACCTGTCATCAATCTGTTCAAGCGCAGTTTTCCATGCCGAGCCATCATCCCCTCAAGGAAGGGCGGGTATTCTGTGTTGACTGCCACAATCCCCATGGAGGGTTGGCCGATCACAATCTGCTCCAGGACAGCATCAAAGAAACCTGTGTCCAGTGCCATGCCGACAAAAGAGGCCCTTTCCTTTACGAGCATGCCGATGTAGCGGAGAATTGCCTCACCTGCCACAGCCCGCATGGCTCGGTGAACAGCAGGCTTCTCAATACCAGGGAGCCTTTTTTGTGCCTCCAGTGCCATGAGGGCCACAGGTTAAACACGGAAGGGACAGGCGGCAGCATTTCCCTCGATAGGGCCAGAGCTTTTTATACACGATGCACGGACTGCCACTCCAAAGTCCATGGGTCTGACGTCCCGTCAACCTCAGGAGGGGGAAGGTTTATCCAATGAGATACAAAAAAACGCATTGTATCTTGAAAATCTTTGTTGTCGGATTTGCTCTCGGCTGCTGGGGTTCCCCGGGCATGGCGGCGGAAGATCAAGAATCGCCGCCGGCTGACCAAGCGGCCATCAACCAGGAAAAGGGCGAGCCGCACGTCTTCTATGAGACCTCAGGAGACTTTACCCTGGGATACAGATGGCTCTCCAGCGAAGATTCCCTGGAGGCGGCGGATTATATGTATCCCAATTCATCCGCCGCCTTCGGCCTGAATTTACTCTCCTGTCCCCTTCCCTACCGGTATCATGTAAATGCCGAGTTTCTGAGCAGCTATGATTTTTATACGGATGCCGGTTTTGCTTATAATGATCTGGTTCTGTTCAGAGACATCCTGGTCGGCGTCCAGCATAATCTTCCTCATTTTAATTATCATTTTTCCGGAGAGACGCCGGAACTCAGCTATTCCGACAGAAACCCCGGGGACAAGTATTATACCGACTTTACCAGCAATTTGTCGTCGCTCAGACTCAAGGCCCCGGATTTTCCGTTGCACGCCTTTGTAACCCATCGCCATGTTGAACAGGACGGCAGGGTCCAGCAGCGGTTTTTACTGGGATCTTTCGATTCAGCCGGGATGGTTTCGCAATCCCGGGATATCGACTGGACGTCAAATGCCTTGAAGCTTGGCGCCAACAGCCATATCGGCCCGTTTGAGATTGAATACGCCAACGATCAGGCCAGGTTTCTGCCGGGACACAGCAACATTCTTTATGACAATTATCCTGTTTCCGGAACCAGACCTGCCGACATATATCCACACAATGTCGTTCCCGAAACCGAATCATCGGCCCATTCCGTAAAGCTGCACTCATCCTATACCGGCGGCATTGTTACGGCAGCCACCCTCAGCAACC
>JAZDIS010000239.1:0-8458 GCA_043804705.1 Pseudomonadota bacterium
CTATAGATAGTTACAACTCCCGGATTGAAACTGATGGTGTTTTCAGCGACGGATTGAGGCGATTCTAGTGGCTCAATTCGACGTTTATGAAAATACAAACCCGGACACTCAAAAAATTGTGCCCTATCTGCTCGATGTCCAAGCCAATTTGCTCGAAGACCTGGCAACCCATGTAGTAGTTCCTCTGGTGCCCGTTTCAGTTATGGGAAAAGCCGCACAGCATCTCAATCCGGTATTTAAAATCCAAAAGACACAGGTTGTGATGTCTACAGCGGAACTTGCCGGTGTGCCGGTACGGATCTTGGGGGAAAAGGTAACTTCTTTGCAAGACCACAGAAATGAAATTATTGCCGCGCTCGATTTTTTATTCACCGGTTATTAAAAAAACGGGAACCATGCAATTGAGCTTACTTCTTTGCGGATGAGTTCTGGACGAATTCTGGGGGCAGTATACGAAAATACCTTGCTCCAGACTTAGATATTCCCGATAGTCGTCATCGTAGAAAAAGTCTGCCGGAATACCACCGGAATATCCTGAATACCATCCCCAGAGTGCCGGGAGAAGTGGCTGAATATGCCCGAGAAATCGGGCCTTTTTCTTTTTCTGTTGTCCGACAGAAGCCAGCAAGATATACTGAAATCCAGAAGGGTTGGGGGCTTTTTTGAAGGTGAAAAGCCCCCAACGCAATGTGGCTTGGAAAGAAGATATATTTACAGAGCAAAGCGCAGCGGAGCTTTCCTTGCCATCGGCACACGGGTATTGACAATGGCACAGAACGCCGAACTTGCCGCCGTACTGATGCCAGATGGCACCATCCAGCTTGAGTGGACTCCTCTTACTGCCGGGGGACTCAATCAGCACAGCCTCTCGTTGCAAAATGAGATTTACGCCCGCTATGTCGACGAACCGGACGGCTGGTTCTTTTTTCTCGGTTTCTGCTCCAAAAGCATCCCTCTGTCGCCGTCTCTTACCTTCTGGCGAAGCTTCTCCAGCCTTTTTAGCCATACACTCAAACTCACCCCCGGCCTGGAGGAGCTGCGCGCCAATGCCGCCGTTTCCCTGGCGGAGGATGACCGTACCCAACTGCTGGACGCGACCCCCCTGATGCCCGGCGGCGAATACCTGACCGCCGAAACTTTTACGGAATTGTGGGATGCGCTCCATGAGGCATTTTACCGGAAGATAGATGCCTTCGCCGGGCCGGTTGCCGATCTGTTCAAGGAATACAGCCCGGATGTCCATCTCGCCGGCCGGATTTATTTTCATCTGGTCGAGAACAAGGGCCATGAATCCCCCTTCGCTTTTCTGGCCACCTATGCCACCCGGCTGAATGAGGAGGGCGAGTCCAGGCATCTGCCCTTGAAGTATGCCCTGGAAGAATACAAGGACGACAACGAGAAACTCCTGAAACTTCTGGTCACCGTTGATGAGGCGGCGCAAAAAAGTGAGCTGGTTGCTTCCCTGCGTGACAGCGGCGAGTTGTTTTACCCCCTGGCCTGGTCGTCAAAAGAGGCCTTTGCCTTTCTGCGGGAGATCCCGATCTATGAAGAGTCGGGAATTCTGTGCCGCATCCCCAACTGGTGGAAGAAAAAGACCGCCGCTATCGGAATTCAGGTCAGCATCGGTGAAAAGCCCCCGCCCATGGTCGGCATGGCTGCCCTGCTTGACTTTTCGCCACGGCTGATGATCGGCGATACGGAAATATCTGAAGAAGAGGCTCGCCTGCTGCTGAATGAGTCGGAGGGCCTGGCTTTTCTGAAAAACAAATGGGTGGCGGTCGATCCGGAAAAACTGCGGCAGACCCTGGAGGCATTTGAAAAGGCCAGCAGACTGAACACCGAGGGGGGGATCAGCCTGCTGGATGCCATGCGCCTTTCCATGAACCCGCAGAAACTGCTGGGGGCCGCAGCCGTGGAGACTTCCGGCATCTCCCACGGCGAATGGCTGCAAACGGTTTTCGCACGACTTCAGCGGCCCGAGACCATTGACATCATCAAGACCAGCCGCAAGTTTAAGGCCAGTCTGCGGCGCTATCAACAGGATGGCCTGAATTGGCTTTTTTATCTGCACAGGCTGAAACTCGGCGCCTGCCTGGCGGATGACATGGGCTTAGGCAAGACCGTGCAGGTTCTGGCGTTTCTGGACGCGCTCAAGAGCCAGGACAAGAAGGAAGCCGCCTCACTTTTGATCATCCCGGCCTCGCTTCTTGCCAACTGGGTGAGCGAGATCGAGACCTTCTCGCCGGGGCTCTCGTTCTTCGTCGCCCATCCCGATTTCCACCGGCCCCAATCTGTTCCGGCGCTCTCGGCGGTTGGGCTTAACGGGCTGGACCTGGTCATCACCACCTATGCCTTGGCGCAGCGCTATGAGTGGATCCAGAAGCACCGCTGGAACTACGTTATCCTGGATGAGGCCCAGGCCATCAAAAACCCGGGCGCCAAACAGACCAAGGCGGTGAAAAGTCTTTCCGCCGGCAACCGGATCGTCATGACCGGCACCCCGGTGGAAAACAGATTGTCCGATCTCTGGAGCCTGTTCGATTTTGCCAATCCTGGGCTCTTGGGCAACGCCAGGGAGTTCGGCGATTTCAGCAAGAGACTTGCCTGCAACCCCAACGGTTACGCTGGCTTGCGCCGGGTGGTCAGCCCCTTTATTCTCAGGCGCTTGAAGACCGACAGGTCGATCATCTCCGATCTCCCCGACAAGGTGGAGATGAAAACCTGGGCCCCTATGAGCAAAAAACAGACGGTCCTCTACGGCCAGGTCATTGTCGGCATCCATGAAGCACTGGAACAGGCGGAAGGCATCCAGCGCAAAGGGCTTATCCTGTCGGCGCTCATCAAGTTCAAGCAGCTCTGCAACCACCCGTCGCAGTACCTGGGCCTGGACCATTTCGATGAAAAGGAAAGCGGCAAGTTTCAAAGGCTCAGGGAAATCTGCGAAACCATCCATGAAAAGAGAGAGCGGGTTCTCGTCTTCACTCAGTTCAAGGAGATGACTGGCCCCCTGTCACGGTTTCTGGCGACCATTTTCAACCGGGAAGGGTTGGTCCTGCATGGCAGTGTGCCGGTCGGCAAAAGAAAAGCGCTGGTCGAAACGTTTCAGGGTCGCGATTATGTGCCTTTTTTTGTATTGTCTCTCAAAGCGGGCGGGGTCGGCCTCAATCTGACCGCGGCCAGCCATGTCATCCACTTTGACCGCTGGTGGAACCCGGCGGTGGAAAACCAGGCAACCGACCGGGCCTTCCGCATCGGCCAGAAGAAAAATGTCATGGTCCATAAATTTTTGACCAAGGGCACCATTGAGGAAAAGATCGATCAGATGCTGGCCGCAAAGGCAAAACTGTCTGCGGAAGTGGTGGCCGCCTCCGGGGAAAACTGGCTGACCGAGATGAGCAACGAGGAACTCTTCGAACTGTTCACCTTGCAACTATAAGGAGTGCCTGGATGGGGTACTGGGATTATCCGCGCTACGTCTCGATCGACGAGAAAAAGGCCAAGGCGGAAAAGAAACTGCAGCAGCTCAAGAAAAAAATGCCGGGCATCGCGCCGGTCGTCCTCGAAGGCAATGCCCTGGCCCGCACCTGGTGGGGCAAGTCCTGGAATAAAAACCTGGAGCGCTATGCCGATTACAGCAATCGCATTGGCCGGGGTAAGAGCTATGTGCGTTACGGCGCCGTACTCGACCTCAAGATTGAGGGCGGGCGGGTGACCGCCCTGGTCCAGGGCACGAGGACCAAGCCCTATGAGGTGGTCATCCGTATCCAGCCGGTGAAAAAAGCCAACTGGGACCTCATTAGAAAGCAGTGCCAGGATGAGTTGCGCTCATTGCCGGACCTCCTGGCCGGCAAATTCCCCAAGGCGTTGGGCGACATCTTTCTGGCCGAAGGTAAAGGACTGTTCCCCACCCCGAAGGAGATCAGCTTCGAATGTTCGTGCCCCGACTGGGCCTCGATGTGCAAGCATGTGGCGGCTACTCTTTACGGGATCGGCGCCCGGCTCGATGAAGACCCGCTCCTCTTCTTCACCATGCGGCAGGCGGATACCGAAGAGCTTGTGGCCCAGGCCGTCAAGGACAAAACTGGAGAACTGCTGGCCAAGGCGGACACGAAGAGTTCCAGAGTGATTGATGATGCCGACCTCTCCGGGCTCTTCGGCATTGACCTGGAGGTAAAGCCCGATTTCAGCGCCGCCGGCAAGCCCCCAGCGCCCGACCGATCTCCCCGGAAAAAGAAGTCGCAGCCCATCCCGGCAGTCGGGCCGACTCCAGAGGAAAAAACGCCTGGTACCGCCACCGCCCTGGTGGAGGAGATTGTCCGGCAGAACCAGGCAGGTGCCACGGTGTCCATGCTGGAAGAGGCAACCGGGTTTTCGCGCCCGAAGATATATGCCATCACCAGCAGGCTCCGGCAACAGGGCCGGATTAGCTACGTCGCCCAAGGCGTCTATGGCCTACCGTGATTCTTCCGGTTTTTTTTGGCAGCTCCTTTTTCATTTGACCGCACTCCCATCCGGCAATGCCCGTAATCCTCGTCAGAGCAGGATCACCAAAGCGATGCCCCCACCGATTACCGCAAGGTTGCCTGCGGCAGAGATGCCGTGGAGCTTGCGGAACTGAACGCGGAGGGGGTGATCGGCAGGGGTGGTTTCGAAGGAGGGGATTTCCCTTTTCAGGGCCGCGGCCTTTGGTTCGATCACGAAGGCCTGGATGGTTGTGATGGACAGCATAACCGCGATGATGATTGCGGCAACAGTGCGGCGCTTATTTCTGCTGAATGCAAGGCAGATGAGCGCTGCCAGGCCGCAAGCCAATCCCCATTTGAAATAGCCAGGGAAAAGCACCCCAACAATCCCCCCCGCCACATCTCTGTTGAAGGATGTGAAAATGGCCGGCGTCAGGACGAAGGTGAACAGGGACGCTCCCCCAACCCAGCAGGCAATTGCAAGACGGTACAGTGTAGAGGGCGTTCCATGTAGCCATTCCCGTTTTTCCATCTGTAAGTCCTCATGACGAAAGTCTTGGCAACCGGCCCGGACAGTTCCTGGCGTAGGCCGGTGAATTAGGGCCGGTGAAGGATTTTGTGTAACCGGCATGTTTGGTAACCCGCTCCGCAAACAGGATGCTACAACGGTTCAAGGCGGTTTTCCAGTTTTTTGTCGGCAAGGCCCATTTATGCTGGTGGCCTCTGGTTCTAGTCCGCCTTTCAATACTTGAAACGATGGTGAGGTCTGATTTAAACAGCGGCCCAGTATTTTTTCAGTATTGTGTTCGGCGGGGAAATACCGCACCATGGAAAAGAGCCCCGGTCGAACGTGAGCATCTTCCCTTGCTGTATTTCACACTACCCCCCAATTCTGTTGCTCAAGTTATGGGCCGGGGCTTTTTTGCAAATCAACGGCAGGTTATAAAAAAAGGCGGGGCGCTGATAGCGCTCCGCCTTTTTTGGTCAGGGGCCTATGGGGGAAGGCATGACTTTCAGGCATCTATCCGCTCTCCAGGCAGGAGGGCGGGTCAGGCCGTCTTGCGGTAGCAGGTCATGCTGAAGAAGTTTTCTACCCTCTCCAGCATCTGCTTGTAACATTGAGGGCAATAGCCGTGTGAGAGCTTCGATCCGGACCCGGTAGCCTGTTTTGCCCAACCGGTGTGATTTTTTGTTTTGAGACAAACGCAGCAGATTATTTGCATGATCGGTTCCTCCTTTCGTTGAACGGATCGTTTGTCCAGGTTTATTGCTATTTTCATGCCAGACCACCCAGGAAAATCCTCCTTAAAACGTTGCCCCGCAAGAAGGGAAAGGGCTGGCGATATATCTCTTTGAAATTACATTAAAAGTAAGCGCTATGAAAACAGGGCCGCTCTGTCCTCCCGCAACCGGCAACAGTGGCGGGAGGAAAATTTTTCTCCTGATCAGGCATCGTAATCAGGGAATTTGGCTAGTTCGGCGGAAATAATATGGCGTATTTCCCCAAGCCGTTATCAAAAAAAAATCACCCCGGTGAAATGATCGAGGCCGGCAGCCTTGGTAACGGCGGCGGTTATTTTTGAACCCCCCCAAAGTTTCATGCGAGGTCTTTCCTTTTTTTGTAAAGCAGGGCATGATGGACAATCATGGCAACCCGACAGACACACCCCAGGCCGTACGGCCCGAACATCGACCAGGAAAAATGCACCGGTTGCGGCCTCTGTCTTACGGTCTGCCCGGACCAAACCCTGTCGCTGCTGCGCGGCAAGGCCGTGGTCAGCGGAGAGCGCTGCATGGCCTGCGCCCATTGCCGGGCCATCTGTCCGAGCCAGGCCATCACCGTGCCGGGTCTGGCGCCTGAGCCCGTGTTCCATGCCTTTGCCGCTGACAACCGCTATCTGCCCCCAGGAGAGGGAGACGCCCCCCAGCTGGTCCGCCTCATGCTTTCCCGCCGTTCCTGCCGCAACTATAAAGACCGCATCCTGGCCCCACAGTTATTGGAAGACCTGGTCCGCATCGGTGCCGCCGCCCCCTCCGGCACCAACAGCCAGGGCTGGACCTTTACCATCCTCCCGCACCGGCCGGCGGTCGAGACCCTGGGCAATCTGGTTGCCGCTTATTTCGCCAAACTCAACCGGCAGGCCGCCAACCCCGTGCTGCGCACCTTGCTCCGCCTGGTGGGCAAGCCGGCCCTGGCCAATTATTATCATCGTTACCATCGAACCATTGCCCAGGGGCTGCGGGAATGGGCGGAGCAGGGCCAAGACCGCCTCTTTCACGGAGCGCCCGCCGCCATCATCGTCGGCTCCCGGCCCGGCGTAAGCTGTCCGAAGGAAGACGCCCTGTTGGCCACCCAGAATATCCTGCTCGCCGCCCACACCCTGGGACTCGGCTCCTGCCTGATCGGTTTTGCCGTGGCGGCCATGGCCAAGGCCCCGAAGATCCAGCAGGCCCTGGGTATTCCCGCTGAAGAGGCGATCCACGCGGTTATCGCCCTGGGCTACCCGGCCGAGCCGTATCAGCGGTTCACCGGCAGGAAGCAGGTAACGCCGCGATATTTTGCATGATAAACGGTTAAGGACACCCCATGGAACACCGGATCATCGAACTGGAAACCCGCCTGGCCTTTCAGGAAATCGCCCTGGAAGAGCTGAACGCCGCCTTGATCTCCCAGCAGACCCAGCTCGACGCAGTGGAAAAAGAATGCGCCCGCTTGGCCGGTCTGCTGGCGGAAATATTTGCCCCCCGCGACGCAGACCGCCCATGAGCCTGTTCACCCTCACCGTCGGCGCGCAAGCCTCCCTGCGCGGCGCTTCAGCCGCCCTGGCCGAGGCCCTCAAGCAGCAGCTGACCATCGACAACCCCGAGTATCTCGATGCCAAGAAATACAGCCGCTGGATGGGCAAGAAGCTCAAACCCCAGCTCTATTTTTACACCGAGCACAACGACACCCTCACCTTTCCCAGGGGCTACGCCAACCACGCCATCCTCCTGGCCCGGAAATTCATGCGCCAGGATCCGCGGATCATCGACCAGCGGCAGACCGTTTCCCCGGTGGATTTCAACTTTCTCGGCGAGCTGCGGCCTTATCAGGAAGAGGCCATTGCTGCCATAACCCGCCATGATTTCGGGGTGCTGGAGGCAGGCACCGGCTCGGGCAAAACGGTGATCGCCCTGGCGGTGATCGCGAAACGGCGCCAGCCCACCCTGGTGCTGGTCCATACCAAGGAGCTGCTCTATCAGTGGGTGGAGAGGGCCAGGACCTTTCTCGGTGTGGAAGCCGGGATGATCGGCGACGGTAATTTCTCCCTGGCCCCCATCACCATCGCTATTGTCAACTCGGCCCGGAACAGGCTGGATGAGCTGCCCTCCCATTTCGGCCAGCTCTGCGTGGACGAATGCCACCGGGTTCCGGCCTCGCTGTTCACCGAGGTGGTGAGCGCCTTTGACTGCCGGTACCTGCTGGGCCTCTCCGCCACGGCCTTTCGCCGGGACGGCCTGACCAAGCTGATCTATATGTCCCTGGGCGACCGGACCTGCTCGGTGGACACTCTCGATCTCCAGGCCAGCGGCGCGGTGCTCAAGCCGGAATATCTCCAGCGGGCCACGGAATTTCGTTATGTGTACCGGGGCAACTACCAGGCCCTGATGAAGGCGCTTACTGCCAATCAGGCCCGTAACCAGCTCATTGTCGCGGACATCCTCAAGGAGCGCGCCGCCACCCCGGGTACCATCCTGGTGGTCAGCGACCGGGTCAAGCATTGCGAGGCACTTGCCGTAATGCTTGAAAAACACGATTGCCGGGCTGCGGTGCTCACCGGCAAGCTCCCGGCCGAGCAGCGCACCGCCCTGGTGGAGGCCATCCGCCAAGGCGAGATCAAGGTGCTGATCTCCACGGTGCAGCTCATCGGCGAAGGCTTCGACTGCCCGGACCTTGCCACCCTGTTTCTCACCACGCCGATCAAGTTCACCGGCCGCCTCCTGCAAGTGGTGGG
>JAZDIS010000240.1:0-4260 GCA_043804705.1 Pseudomonadota bacterium
CGCCCATTCCAACTTGCTGCCAACACCCGGTTTTATGCCGAGGCTATTGTTTTCAGCGGGTAATAATGGTACTATCCCCGAGATACTCTCCAAAACCGCGCCGGAAATTGCCGGAAAAGGCGCGCCCAGTTCCCCTCGACACACCAGGAGAATCTTTCCATGCATCTTCCCTCAAGCAGACGCTCTTTCCTTAAAGCCTCGCTGCTGACAACCCTTGCTTTTCTTCATCCCGGAAAGGCACGGGCCAATTTTTCCACGAAAAAGCAGCCGTCAGGCCGGCTGAATCTATACAACATCCATACCGGCGAAAAAATCAACACCGCCTATCGCGACCCGGATGGCCAGTACAACACCGAGGCTATCAACGAGTTGAACTGGCTGTTGCGCTGCCACTATACGGACGAGCAGCACCCCATTGATCTCCAGACCCTGGATTTTCTCGATCTGGTGAATACCCGGCTGGGCTGCAACAACGAAATCCATATCATCTCCGGTTTTCGCTCGCCGGAATACAACAACCGCCTGCTTCGCCTGGGCCACAAGGTGGCGAAACACAGCCTGCATCTGGAAGGCCGCGCCCTCGACATCCGCATCCCCGGCACACCCCTGGCCAATCTCCAGCGCACCGCCCTCTCGCTCCGCCTTGGCGGAGTCGGCTATTACCCGAGCGGAGATTTCGTCCATATTGATTCAGGGACATTCCGCACTTGGTAGCCTGGCCGAGAAACCCACCTTCCCTGATGCCCATGATCCTGAACCTCTTCCGTTTTTTCTGCTGCGCCCTTGTCATTGCCCTGCATCCTGGTCCCGCAACGGCAGACCCCGAAGCCCCCTCGGCAAGGGGAGAACTCTGCCTGCTGCCCGCGCTGGAAAACGCCCTTTCCCAGTATCGGCAACTTGCCGCCAAGGGCGGCTGGCCCCAGGTTCCGGCCGGACCCACCCTGCGCGAAGGCGACATGGATGAACGCATCCCCTTCCTGCGGGAGCGCCTTATCGCGAGCGCTGACTTGGCTGCGCCTGCGGACCAGGGATTTCTTTTTCTTTTCGACGGGCTCCTCAAGGAGGCGGTGCAAAGATTCCAGACCCGGCATGGCCTCACCGCCGATGGCATTGTCGGGACCAGAACCCTGACCGAGCTCAACGTACCCATCGGCGAACGCATCCGGCAACTCGCCGCAAGCCTCGAACGCTGCCAGCCGCTGCCGTCTCTTCTGGAACGGCGCCATATCCTGGTGAACATCGCCGACTTCACCCTCAAGCTGTACGAGGATGACAAACTCCGGCTCTCCATGCCCGTGATTGTCGGCAAGACCTACCGGCAAACCCCGGTATTCAATGGCTACATCTCTTCCCTGGTGCTCAATCCGAGCTGGGAGGTGCCGCACAGCATCGCCACCAAGGATCTTCTGCCGAAGATCAAAAAAAATCCAGGCTATCTGGGCCAGCTGCATCTCCGGGTATTCCGGGACTGGACGGCCAACACGGAGATAGACCCGGCCACCATCGCCTGGACAAATCTTTCCGAAACGCGCTTTCCTTACCGGCTTCGCCAGGATCCCGGACCAGCCAATGCCCTTGGCCGCGTGAAATTTTTCTTTCCCAATCCTTACGATGTCTACCTGCACGACACCCCGTCCCAGGCGCTGTTCCAGCAAGATTCCCGCACCTTCAGCTCCGGCTGTATCCGCCTGGCAAGACCCCTGGACCTGGCCGTCTATCTGCTCCAAGGCACTCCCCTTGGCTCCAAGGATGCCCTGACCGCGGCGCTTTCCCGGGAAAAGACGCAGAGCGTGGCCATCCCCTCGCCCATCGCCGTCCATATCGCCTACATGACCGCCTGGGTTGACCGTGAGGGCATTGTCCAGTTCCGGCGCGATATCTACAACCGGGACCCGGCTCCGAAACAGGGAAGGTAAAAAAAATGCGGGCAGGGGAAGGGCGGAATGGAACCGGGAATCAGCCCCTGCTTGAGATGACGATCCCCAGCACGATGAGGCTCAGGCCGACAACCTTGTACATGGTGATCTGTTCGTTGAGCAGAATAGCGGAGGCCAGGAATACCAAAACAAAGTTGAGGCCCATGAACGGATAGGCATAGCTGAGTTCAAAGGCGGTCATGGCGGCCATCCAGCAGAGCGAGGCGAGAAAGGCCGCGACAAAGCCGCTCATGATGAAGGGGTCGAAAAAGAGCTTAAGGAGAAAAATAAGCTTCGGAAGCAGCTCGCCGGGCAGACTCCCGTGAAACGGCACCCGCCATTTAATGATCAGCTGGCCGTAAACGGTGAAGAGTATAGTGCCGAAGATATACAGATGTGCCATCAGTTTTTCCCGCTCCATTCCGCGATCTTTGCGCAGACCGTGTCGATCTCTTCCCCGGTAATGCCGTAATAGAGAGGCAGCCGGATGAGCCGCTCGCTCTGGCTGGTGGTATGGATATCCCTTCCTGAAAAACGCCCGTATTTCAGGCCGGCCGTGGCGCTGTGCAGCGGCACATAATGGAACACCGCCCAGATCTCGTCCTGCCTGCACTGCGCCAGCAGCTCGGTGCGCTCCTCCAGATCCTTGACCTTGACATAAAACATGTGGGCATTGTGCTGGCAGGTTTCCGTGACCACCGGCAGCTCGATGACCCCTGCGGCAGCCAGGGGACCAAGTTTGTCGCGGTAGGCGAGCCAGCTGGCGAGCCGGTCGGCATTGATGGCTTCCGCCATCTCCAGCTGTCCCCAGAGATAGGCGGCCTGGAGTTCGGAGGGCAGGTAGCTGCTGCCGATGTCCACCCAGCTGTACTTGTCCACCATGCCGCGGAAGAACTGGCTGCGGTTGGTCCCTTTCTCGCGGATGATTTCGGCCCGCTCGGTAAACCGGCTATCGTTGATGATCAGCAAGCCGCCCTCGCCGCCGCTGGTGTAATTCTTGGTTTCATGGAAGCTGTAAGTGCCCAGATGGCCGATGGTTCCCAGCGGCCTGCCCTTGTAGCGGCTCATCATGCCCTGAGCCGCATCCTCGATGACAAACAGACCGTATTTCTCGGCCAGGGTCATAATCACATCCATCTCGCAGCCCACCCCGGCATAATGCACCGGGACGATGGCCTTGGTCTGCGGGGTGATCGCCGCCTCGATCCGGGTTTCGTCGATGTTCATCGTGTCGGGGCGGATGTCCACGAAGACGATGCGGGCGCCGCGCAGGGCAAAGGCGTTGGCGGTGCTGACAAAGGTGTAACTCGGCATGATCACCTCATCGCCGGGCTCGATGCCGATGAGGATCGCGGCCATCTCCAGGGCATGGGTGCAGGAGGGGGTGAGCAGGGCTTTCCGGCAAACGAGCTGCTCTTCAAACCAGCGATGGCATAGCTTGGAAAACGCTCCGTCACCGGAGAGTTGCGGACTCTGCATCGCCTTAAGAACGTACTGCTCCTCGTTGCCCGTGTGCGGGGGTTTGTTGAATGGGATCATCGTTGTACGCCTTTCATGAATTTCGGGGCATTGCCGCCCTCGTTGAACAGCAGATCCACAATGCTCACCCCGTGCTCAAAGGGCGGAAAGAGCTGGGTATATTCGGGGTAGCCGCTGTAGTCCATCCATTCGACCCCTATCCCCGCCGCCGCGAAAATCGAGACATCGAGATAGTCGCGGGCCGCGGGCCCGCTCAGGTAGGTGGTGGCCCCCAGGGTCTTGCATAATTCCAGGAGCCGCTCGCTTTTCCCCGGCGCCAGGGTAAACTCGCTGGAGCAGCGGATGGTGGTGCCAATCCCCAGCAGCCCGTTGACGGCCAGGAGGAATTTGCGGTTTATTTCGCTGAGATAGATCTCGGTGGCGCCCAGGTACAGCTCCTCGAAGACATCCTTGTACTCCTTGAAATGCGCGGCCTTGGCGTAGTTCTGGGCAAGCATCTTCCAGTGCTGCTTGTGCCAGGCCGGATTGGCGATCTTGGTTTCCCGGATCGTCTGGGCCAGCGATTCCACCCGCACCGGAATAGTGATCCACTCCAGGCCATTTTGGGTCTTGATCTTGTTGCGGTTGCGCCAGTCGTTCTTGGTGTACTGCATGTCGTCGTAGAGCACGAACTCGTCGACGCTGCCGATGATGTCGAAGTATCCCTTCCAGGGGATATAATTGGACTGGAGAATGGCGACCTTCTTCATGACCTGGACTCGATATTGACAACTTCCTGGATGATGTACAGCGGCCGCCCTTTGACCTCGTCGAAGATCTTGCCGATGTACAAGCCCAGAATCCCCAAAATGCCGAAAAGAAGGCC
>JAZDIS010000241.1:0-3240 GCA_043804705.1 Pseudomonadota bacterium
AACATTCTGTAATTATTATATTTACGAATATACATCTTTCTTCTTTACCCATGATTTTACCCATATCTGATAACCGCTTGAGACAATATTATTATCGAGCTAGCTCGAATTGAAATTTACCGCCCACCCACTAACACACAAACAACCCGAAGCAAACCAACTTTGCGCATATTTTTTCCTTAAATAGCTACTTTTCCACCCTCTCATGGGATGTTACATAGCTGGCTATATAATTCCGGCTAAAATTAGCCAAGGGTGTTATATGTCTACCTGACACCATGGAGCAATTCAAGGATATTATCTCGGAATTGGCCTGGACAGATTTTCTATTATGACATGTTGCAGGGACCATGATCCGCCCTGCTCTGCTCCGGACAAAAAACCTGGCCTCAACACCTCACCTTCTTCCTCGCATGACCCAATAATCATGATCCCGGACTCCCAATTCACCAACACCCTCCTGAACATGAATCATCGTGCGGAAGCATGCACCGGCTGGCTCTTCCTGCCCGGCATGCGCTTTGAGGATACCCAGGCATGGTGGAAGGATGGCCTCCGCCAAAGCCCACACGAAGGGGTTGACCTGCTCTATCTTGCGGACAGCTCTGGACAGCGGCAAGAGCTGCCAAAACAGGCCAGGATCCCGCCGCTCTGGGATGGGGAGGTGATTGCGGTGTTCGAGGATTTCTTGGGCAGCACCGTGGCGGTTCGCCATCCCATAATTGATGGTCAGGGCTGGAGGCTTATCTCCCTCTATGCCCATATTCGCCCCCTGGTGGGGGGCGGCGAGGAGGTTTCGGCAAAAGAACCCCTGGCCGCGGTGGCGGGTGGCAAGGTGCGGAGCGCATCGGCCCCGCCGGATCATCTCCACCTCTCCCTTGCTTGGCTGGCGCCGGGGTGGCCGGTGGCGGAGATCAATTGGCCCGGCCTGTGGAGCAACCCCGGCATCCGGCTCATCGATCCGCTGCCCCTGATTCAATCCGATCCCTGAGCGGCTGAAGGCTGCAACTGCTCGGCGGTGTAACGAAAAACCACGGTCCGGAAGAACTCGATCATCGCCTGCCTGCGCCCGGCGACCCGCTGCTGCTCCGGGATAAGGCCGCAGGAGGTCATGCGGTTGATGGACATCTTGTACTCGATGTGACCGACATGACGGTTGTCCAGGTACCAGGCATAGGTCAGGCCGAAGAGCAGGCCGGGCGGGGTAAAGCCTTCATCACCGTTTACCAGCCGGGTATAGAGGCGGGGGTCGCCGGGAGCCTGCCGCATCCGGACCAGCCCCAAAAACCGGGCAAGCTCCGCCGGGCTGAAAAAACAGCGGCGTTCCGTCTCAGGCCGCAGAAGCAACCGGAACTCATAGCCCAGAGACAAGCCGTCGCGCTCCACAGGCAGCCTGCTCTTTTTCTCGGCGTAATTGCCCAGCAGGGACTGACCCAGGGCGATCAGCAACCCCACCTCGAATTTATCAGGCTCCGGAAAGATATCCTTGCGGATTTTGATCAGCCGGTCAACGGGATCATAGAACGACAAGATGGTGTCCCATTCCTGAGCCCGGCCCCATTCCTCCCGATCCAGCAGGACAACCCCGGCGATCCCGTCCAGATGCGCGAGGGGAATATCCCCATGCCGCCAGAAGATCCCGGCCAAAGCAGTGTGCAGTTCCTCGGCAATGGCCAGGGTGCGCAGACATTCGCGGATCGCGCCAAAACGCTGGCTGGCCGTCTGCCCCAAGGGATCGAGCAAAACCTCCGTCCCGGTGCCGGACCCGGAGAGCTGGCACCCCCCGGCCTCGCCGAGAGAATCGCGGATCGCCCACATGACCCGCACCGCCGCGGCCAGGGAAGCGGGATCATGCTGAATCACCCGCCGTTGCTCGATATCGGCCTGGGCGTAGAGCCGGGCCTCGATGGGGGCAAAGCCCATGGCCCGGACCTTATCGCGGTCGAGATAGATGGGCACCTTGTTTTCCAGGGCATAGCTCTGGAGGATGGAACCGGGGATATCGCGCAACCCGAGAACCAAAATCTGCGCAAAAAGCCCCTCCACCCCGCCGGGGATATTGCGGTGATAGGCGGCAAGCAGATCGGAAACATGAAACCGCTGCCGCTGGTGGCCATGGCCGTTGCCTTGGGTCATATCGGTTTCCCCGGCCTGGACCCAGAGGTTGGCAACGAGCATCTTGAGCGCCCGGCGGTTGTTGCGGATCGCCTGGGCTATCCCAGGCACCTGCAAGATCGGCACGATACTGGTGAACAGGCTGCCTGGGGCAAAAAGGATGATATCCGCCTCGGCAATGGCGGCCAGCACCTGGGGCAGCACCTGGGGGGGGGCCGCAAACTCCACGAAAACCCGGTCCACGGGATAACCGCGCCGGGCCCGGCCCGACTTGGATTCCCCGCTCACCAGCACCCCGTTGCCATAGAGGACCTTAAGACGGGCCGGAGTGGTGGTGCAGGGAGAGACCGCCTCAGCATGGGCGCCGATGAGTTCGGCCAGCAGGGAAATCCCGGCCATCTCCTCCTTCTCGCTTAAGATGGCGGCGGCGAGCAGGAGATTGCCGAGGCAATGGGGATGGGCGAGCTGTGGACGCAACAGTGGCTCGGTGAAAAGCGTCTCGATCAGGCCGGCCAGCCCCTGCCCCAGACCCTCGGGCAGCGCAGCCAGATTTACATCGGTACCGGCCAGCAGAGCATGGGGCGAGGAAGGCGGGGTTTCGAAACGGTGGTTGAACAGACCATGTAGCTCCCGGCAGACCAGCAACGCCTCCCGGTTGTCCAAATCGTATTGCTCTTGCAGCTTCTCCTGCCGGATGGACGAAAGCAGGACATGCCGGATATCGCCCAGGGCAATGAGGGGCAGTTCCTTAAGCAGTTCGCCGGTGGAGCCGCCGTCGTCGGTGACGCAGACCACGGCCCTGGTGTTGGGGAAAACCTCCTTGAGTCCCTGAAAGGGATCGGCGGGCCAAAGAGGATTGCGGCTGTCGCCGCCGATGAGATTGGAAAGCCCGGTGCCGCCCCCGAAAACAACCACCCGGACATCCTTGGTTTCCGTAGCATTCAAGGCCATGGTCAGGCAAGCCAGCTCCGTGGCCATACCCGCGGGCGCGGACGGCACCCCGGAAAGCGCCAGACCGATGAGCTTTTCGGCCAGATCGCCTTCGGGCAACAGATCGAGCAGGCCGAAACGCACATCGCCCAGGCGGGCAATCAGTTCGTTGGCGGACAGGGTTTCAGTCAACAC
>JAZDIS010000242.1:0-7706 GCA_043804705.1 Pseudomonadota bacterium
CTGTCAACCACGATAATGTCTTGTGGTTCTAGTTCATCTACCAGGTTAGCTGATTGTGTTGAAATCAATAATTGAGATCTTTCAGAAGCACTTTTCAGTAATCCTGCAAGAACGGTAATCGCATAAGGATGCAATCCGAGCTCAGGTTCATCAATGATAATCATGGAAGGGAGTTTCGGTTGTAAAAGAAGGGTAACAATTGCCATCATCCGTAATGTTCCGTCCGAAAGCTGGTGAGGGCCGAAAAGCATATCAGAATTATTTTCTTTCCAATTCAGGATGACGTTGTTATCCCGTGGAATTAGGACAAAATCATCAAAAAACGGAGCGCAAAGCTTTATGGTTTCTACAATTCGCCGATAATATTCATTTTTTTTCTCCCTCATTTGATAAAGAAATGGGGCAAGATTACCTGCATTAGCTTTCAAGAAGTAAGAATCGTCTACATACATCGACTGTTTAATTAGGGCAGTTGAGGACGTGTCATGGAATTGGAATACCTGCCAATCCCGCATCATAGTACGGATAACCTTGGCAGTTGTAGCTACTCCTCCCGTGTCGGCTGATTTGGCAATCATTCCCGATTCCTTATGTCCGGCACCTAAAGAGATTGTCGGCCCATCAGTTGGCATATTCTTTTTTGTATATTGGATTTCCTCATCAGCAAATATGAGGGTATCGCCTGCCGCGTGAATAAGACGCATGTGGTAGCGATTGAAGCCCTTGTCTGTCTCGAAATTAATAGTGGATGACAACTGAGGGGTAATTTTTGCGCCATAACGCAAACTGCTATTTGCCCCTCCCTGTTCGCCAATATGCAATTGCAGGGCGCCAGATTCGAGGAAGTTGAGTAAACGAAAAAATCCAATTAGGTTAGATTTCCCTGCACCATTTGCTCCTATCAACACGTTCAGTTGTCGTAGCTCAAGCTCCAGGTGACGAATTGACTTAAAGCCATCTATTGTAAAATTCTTTATTCTATTCATGGGCACTCCCTCCCAACCGAATTCCGGACATAGTTCCGGGGACACCTTACTTAATTACTGTCAAGACATTCCTGTCCGTCACTTCTTACCCCAAATCAAGCACTTCCCGCAAAGCCTGATCCACCTGCTCCAGGAATGGTTTCGTGCAGCGTTGCAGCGGCCCTTTAACGAGGTGGTTATCGTCGATTGCCCTTAGCTGGTCGAGGAGAAGGTCTGGAATCCTGCGCAAGATCACCTCCGGCCGGGACACGCAGGCGTAGCGGGCGGCATCGTCGATTGGTTTTATGGTGAGCGGCACCACCAGGGCGGATGGGTGGTCTTCGTCAAGGAGGGCTTGGTTCTGCACGCTGAGGACTGGCCTGGTTTTTCCGGGTTCCGTCCCTCGTCCGGGATTAGGATTGGCCAGCCGGATTTCGCCGCGTTCACGCAACCCCGACATCCTCAATGTCGGCAAACTCCAAGTTGACCCGCATGCTTTCCCGGCGGACCTTCCGTGAAGCCTCCTGAAGACGTTGACGGCGGCGATCATGGGCTACTTTTTCCTTCATCTCGATTATCGCCCGTCTGAGATATTCCGTCCGGGTCATGTGCAGCGCTTTTGCCTGACTGACCACTTCGGCTAGAAGCTCATCTTCGATGCGAATGGATATTGTCCCCATAGTCCGTTCCTCTTTGCGGAGTTCAAAATAACCATATATTTTGTCACACAACAAAGCAAGGTCGGGTATCGAGGACCTCCGGCAAAAAGCAGTCTGCTTGTTTTTGTCCGGCAGCTTTCCGCCCCCGGACTTGCCTCAGCGCAACTCCTCAAGCCGGGCCATGCCAGCCTTGATCTTCTCCAGCTTTGCCTGCATCTCCCCAATCTTTTCCCGCTCCTTGGCAACTATCTCTTCCGGGGCATTGGCCATGAATTTCTCATTTGCCAGCTTGCCCAGGCAACGGGCCAGTTCAGCCTCGGTCTTGTCCTGATCCTTCTTCAACTTGGCCTGCTCCTTGTCCACATCCACCAGTCCGGCCAGGGGCACGAAGATCTCGATGTCGGTATAGAGATAGGAGGCCGCGCCCTTGGGCCGGGCGCCTTCCTTTTGCACGGCCATGGTGGAGGTCCGGGTCAGGGTTTTGAGGGAACCGGCCAGGGAGGTCAGGCCTGCGTGTTTGCCTTCGTCGTGGCATATGATCAGCACCTCGATCTCGGCGGAGGGGTGGATCATGGCCTCGCTGCGGATGTTGCGGATTCCGCCGACAATTCCCATGAACAGTGCGGCCAGTTCGGCGGCCTCGGCATCGTCCCAGGCCGGATTTGGGGTGGGGAAGGCTTCGACCATGATGCTGGTCCGCTCACCGGGCAGGACATGCCAGATCTCTTCGGTGACAAACGGGGTGATGGGGTGCAGGAGCTTGAGCGTGTTTTCCAGCACCGCCAAGAGCACGGCCTGACTTTGTGCTTTGGCTGTGGCGTTGTCGCCGTAGAGATCGCTCTTGATCCACTCCAGGTACCAGTCGCAGAACTCATTCCAGACGAACTGATAGAGGACCGAGGCTGCATCGTTGAAGCGGTAGTCGTCCAGGGCCTGGCGGGTCTCGGTGATCGCCTGGTTGAGGCGGTGGAGAATCCAGCGGTGGGCCAGGGGCAGGGCGGCGGGGTCGATATCCTTGCTGATCGCGGGATCGCACTCCTTGATGTGCATGAGGGCGAAGCGGGCCGCGTTCCAGACCTTGTTGATGAAGTGGCGGTAGCCCTCAATGCGCTCCTCGGCGAGCTTGATCTCGCGGCCCTGGGCGGCAAAGGCGGTGAGGGTGAAGCGCAGGGCGTCGGTGCCGTACTCGTCCATGACCACCAGGGGGTCGATGACATTGCCCGTGGACTTGCTCATCTTCTTGCCGTGCTTGTCGCGGACCAGGGCGTGGAGATAGACGTCCTTAAACGGCACCTCCTCCATGATGTGGATGCCCATCATCATCATCCGGGCCACCCAGAAGAAGAGGATGTCGAAGCTGGTGATCAGCACCGAGGTCGGGTAGAAAAACTTCAGCTCCCTGGTGTCGTCGGGCCAGCCCAGGGTGGAGAAGGGCCAGAGGGCCGAGGAGAACCAGGTGTCCAGCACATCGGTTTCCTGGGTGAGCTTGGCGGAGCCGCATTTTTCGCAAACAGCAGGCGCGTGCTCTTCAACCATGAAATGGCCGCAATCGTCGCAGGTCCAGGCCGGGATCTGATGGCCCCACCAGATCTGGCGGGAGATGCACCAGTCGCGGATGTTGTCCATCCAGGCGTAGAAGGTGTTGTACCAGGTCTTGGGGTGGATGGCGATCCGCCCGTCGCGCACTGCGGCCACGGCCTTGTCGGCCAGGGGCCGAACGGAAACGAACCACTGCAGCGAGGTGGTGGGCTCGACCACGGTTTTGCAACGGTAGCACTGACCCACCGCATGGTCGTAATCCTCGACTTTTTCGAGAAACCCCTGTTTCTCAAGGTCGGCGACGATCTGTTTCCGGCAGGCGAAGCGCTCCAGCCCCGCATAGACACCGGCGGCCTGGTTCATGAAGCCGGAATCGTCCATGACCTTGAGGCGTTCCAGGTTGTGGCGCAAGCCGATCTCGTAATCGTTGCGGTCGTGGGACGGGGTGACCTTGAGCGCCCCGGTGCCGAACTCCCGTTCCACATGGTGGTCGAAAACCACAGGGATGGTGCGGCCGGTGAGGGGCAGTTTGATGCCGATTTCCTTGAGGTGCTTGTAGCGCTCATCCTCGGGATGCACGGCCACGGCGGTGTCGCCCAGCATGGTTTCGGGCCGGGTGGTGGCGACCACCACGTGGCCGGAGCCGTCCGCATAGGGGTAGCGGAGGTGGTAGAGCTTGCCCGCCGTGTCCTCATGCTCCACCTCGTCGTCGGAGAGCGCGGTGTGGCAGCGGGGGCACCAGTTGACGATATAATCGCCCTTGTAGATCAGCCCTTCCTTGAAGAGGCGGACAAAGACGGTGCGCACCGCCTTGGACAACCCCTCGTCCATGGTGAAGCGTTCCCGGTCCCAGTCGCAGGAGCAGCCCAGGTGCTTGAGCTGGTTGATGATGGTGCCGCCTTTCTCCTCGCGCCACTGCCAGACGCGCTCGATGAACTTTTCGCGGCCGAGATCGTTGCGGTTCTTGCCCTCGGTGGCAAGCTGCCGTTCCACCACGTTCTGGGTGGCGATGCCCGCGTGGTCGGTGCCGGGCACCCAGAGGGTGTTGTAACCGCACATTCGCGTGTAGCGGACCAGGACATCCTGCATGGTGTTGGTCAGGGCGTGTCCCAGATGGAGGACGCCGGTGACGTTGGGGGGCGGAATGACGATGGAGAAAGAGGGCTTGCCCTCGTCCATGGCGGCCTGGAAGTTTTTCTGCTCAAGCCATTTTTGGTACCACCTGGCCTCAACCTCTTTGAATTCGTAGGCCTTGGCCATCTCATGGCCGCCGGGTGCGGCGGAAACGTTTTCGCTCATCGGTTACATTACACTCCATGGTTTTGGAAGAAAGATGTTGGTATAGAGATCAAGGGCATAGCGGTCGGTCATGCCGGCGATGAAATCGCAGACCATCTGTTCCCGCGGGGTCGTCTCGTCATAATCGATGACCCTTTCCCAGTGGTCGTCCTTGTTGATGAAATACTCGTACAGCTCCCGCAGCACCTTTTTGGCCTTGATGAAATCGTCATGCACCCGGTTGGTTTCGTAGACGTTTTCATAAAGAAAAGCGCGCAGTTCACCGATGCCCTCCAGCAGCCGAGGGGTCATGCTCAGGGTTTCCCCCCCGTTTTTCAGGGTCTGGACCACAAGATCGTTGACCATGCTGCCGATTCGCCCGGAGTGACTGGGGCCGAACAGCTTTTGGAGATGGGCGGGGATCTGCGAATCCTGAAGAATCCCGGCCCGCACCGCATCGTCCAGATCGTGGTTCACATAGGCGATGATATCGGCAATGCGCACCACCCTGCCTTCCATGGTGGCAGGCAGCTCGGAGAGGTCCAGGGGCAGGATCTCGCGCCTCCCCTTGGAATGCTTGGCAATGCCGTCCAACACCTCGGCGGTGAGGTTGAGCCCTTCGCCTTTTTTCTCCAGGATGTTCACCACCCGCAGGCTCTGTTCGTAATGGCGGAAGCCCTGCGGGTAAAGCTCGTCCAGCACCGCTTCCCCGGCGTGCCCGAAGGGGGTATGGCCGAGATCATGGCCCAGGGCGATGGCCTCGGTGAGATGGCCGTTTAAGCGCAGGGCCACCGAGATGGTCCGGGCGATCTGGCTTACCTCAAGCACATGGGTGAGCCGGGTCCGGTAATGGTCGCCGGTGGGGGCCAGGAAAACTTGAGTTTTATGCTTGAGGCGCCGGAAGGACTTGCAGTGGATGATCCGGTCCCGGTCGCGCTGGTAGGCGCCCCGGATGGGGCACTCCTCTTCCGGCTTGAGCCTGCCTTTGCTCTCCCGGCTGAGGGCGGCGCAGGGCGCGAGGCTTGCGGCCTCGCGCTCCTCGATCTGCTGACGGATGGAATGCTCCATGGCCTAGAGGGCCGGAGCCAGACTACCCACATGGTTGACGATCTCGCCCCGGTTCAGATCTTTGAGCACCGGATGGGTCATGATCTTGTTCGGGGTGGTCTCGCCGTTGATGTTGGTGACCACCAGCTTGCCGCGGCCCTTGCCGTAGAGGTCATTGAAATCATAGACCGCGCCGACCACGGTGAGTTCGTTGGCCTGGACCTTTTCCTTGTAGAGTTCCAGGGCTGCTTTCACCTGGTAGTCCACGTTGCGCTCCACGTTCTTGCTCCAGCGTGCGTTCATGTCCCCGCTGTTCTCGCCTGCGGCAATCACCGGTTTCAGGGTGTCCAGCTCTGCCTTGATGCCTGTGGTCTCGCCGGAGTAGTCGCCCATGGCCGCCTTGATCGCGCCGCAGCTGGAGTGGCCCAGGATCAGGAGGATCTTGGTGGGCAGATGGCGCACCCCGTAATCAACCGAACCTTCCGCTGTTTTGAGCTGGTTGCCGATGTTGCGGATCACGAAGATCTTGTTGTCCGGATCTATGCCGAACAACTGGGTGTGCACCCGCGAGTCGGAGCAGGCGATCACGGTGAGGGCCGGGGTCTGCCCGGTCTGGAAGGCGTCGAAGTGATGGCTGTCGTTGTGGCCGGTGAACTGGTCGTTGCCTGCGACCGCGGCCTTGAGGGTTTCTCCCGCAGTGAGCTGTTTGCCCGCCGGGGCTTCGCCATGTTGTTCGGCAAGGGCGGTCGAAGCCATGCGCAGGGCAACAACGCAGCCAATGCCGTGCATGTGTTTTTTGGCGTTTTTCATTTTCTTAATTATCCATTACCTTAAATAAATTTTTTTTAAAAAAATATAACGCCGCGCCAACGCTTTTCTGCATGGGAAAAACGTCGGCCGCTGTTCTTTCGTCAGTGTCGACCGCCAGCACCGTGGTGGGCGGGTTCTGCGGATATTTGCGGAAACAGCGCTGAAGATACCGGCAAATGCGGCCCCGGTCAAGAAGCTAAAACAAGGAGTTAGTGCTGAAAACCGGCAGCTGGGCGCTGTTTTATCCTTCCTCTTCCGTCCCTGCCAGCCGGACCTCGATCTCTTCCATTTTGGCCTGGGCCTGTTCCCATTCCGCATAGGTTCTTTTCAGCTTGCGGCCCAGCGCGGTGTATTCGTTATTGAGTTTGGCGAACCGGTCCTGGTCCTGGTAAAGCTCCGGGTCGGCCATGGCCTGTTCCAACTGAGTCTTCCTGATTTCGAGCTGTTCGATCTCCTGTTCACAGCGGTCGACGATTTTTTTAAGCGGCGCGATCTCGCGGTTCTTTTGCTGGCGCAAGTCTGCCTGTAGTTTTCTGGCTTCCTTGCCTTTTTTCGCCGGTTTCTCCGGGGCTGGGCCTACTGGCGCGGTTTTGGTTGTGACCGCCTTTTTTTGCGGGGGGCCGGCTGCTTCGGCATGGGTTTTGTGGAGATAGTAGTCGATGTTGCCGTCAAAGATGGTGCCGCGGCCGCCTTTGATCTCCAGCACCTTGCCGACAAAGGAGTTGGCAAAATAGCGGTTGTGGGAAACCACGATGATGGAGCCGTCGTATTGGCGCATCGCCTCCTGGAGCACCTCCTGGGATTGGATGTCCAGATGGTTGGTGGGTTCGTCCAGGATGAGGAGGTTGGCCGGGGTGGCGATCATCTTGGCCAGGGCCACCCGGCTTTTTTCGCCGCCCGAGAGCACCGCCACCTTCTTGTCCACGTCATCGCCGCGAAAGAGGAAGGCGCCCAGCAGGGAACAGGTCTGGGTGACGCTCAGCTCGTTATTCACATGGCTCAGGGTTTCCAGCACCGTGTAGCGGGAGTCAAGCTCCTGGGCCTGATGCTGGCCGAAGTAGGAGATGGTCACGTTGTGGCCGAAGCGGATGGCGCCGCTGTCCGGGGTGATGAGACCGGCCAGGATCTTGACCAGGGTGGATTTGCCCGCGCCGTTGACCCCGAGCACGGCCAGCTTCTCGCCGCGTTGCAGGGTGAAGGAAAGATCCGTGAACACCGGCTGTCCGCCGAACTGTTTGCTCATCTTTTCGACCTCCAGCACGGTTCTGCCGGAAGCTGGGGAGGGCGGAAAGCGGAAGGCGATGGTGTTTTCCGTTTCGTCCAGCTCGATCATCTCGATTTTGTCCAGTTGCTTGAGGCGGCTCTGTACTTGGGTGGCTTTGGTGGCTTTCGAGCGGAACCGGTCAAC